>CADBRK010000249.1 GCA_902797065.1 uncultured Ruminococcus sp. | reverse complement strand
TGCGCACCGTCTACATCTGCGAGAACAGTCTGTTCTTCGTTAAGAGTCTCCAGCAAAACCGCAGCCCTCTGTACAATTGAAGCGTCCTTAAGCGAGATCTTCCCGTCGAGATTTACGTCTCCGAGCAGTCTCTGTGTATTATCCTGAGCCGACACTGCAGGTGTAAAGACAGACGCTGCGCTGACGGCGGACAATATAACGGCGATCAGCCTTTTTGATATACCGTTCATTATGATTCCTCCAAAAAATATACATATTCTTGTACACATTTACTGTATTATGATTCTATTATAACGAAAAAACAAGCGTTTATCAATATGTTAATTGTACTTACTTTACACTTTTAAGCAGCGGCATTTTCATCTTTTTGTATATATCATATGTAAGAAATGTGTAGTTCATCTGAAATGAAAAAAGTCCCCGAAAAAATCGGGGACAATTTGATCTGAATTGAATCATCTGGATTCTTTTTCTTTCTTTTTGAGCTGCCAGATTACCCAAAGCGGTGTAGCTATGCAGATAGACGAGTAACAGCCCGAAACAACACCGAACATCATCGGGAGCGCAAAACTCTGGATAGATGTGATATTGTAAACGAGACATACGCCGTATACCGAACCGATAGCAACAAGCGTTGTAACAGATGTGAAGATCGTTCTTCTGATACACTGAGTCATACTCAGGTTATATACATCAATAAGAGAAGCCTTCGGACCCATCTTTGCCTTGTTCTCTCTGATTCTGTCGTAAATAACGATCGTATCGTTGAGCGAGTAACCGAGGATCATCAGGATAACTGCGATAAAGTTACTGTCGATAGGCATTCTGAATATTACAAATACAATATATACTATTACCATATCGTGCAGGAGAGCAACAAGACCCATCATACCTGCGGACATACCGCCGATCTTCTTGAATCTGATCGTAACATAGATAACCATGAGTACGCTTGCAAGAAGTACGGCTGCGATACATTTTACAAAGAACTTCAAGCCCATTGTTGCGTCAACAGACGAGAACTCGCTGACCTCAAAGTTGTTGTCGGGGTACTTATTCTCAAGCGCTGTTGAGATCTCCGACTGAACCTGAGCGTCGATAGCTGCCGTACCGGGGAACTGGATCGTGAAGTAATAGCCTTCGCCCGACTCGTTGTTGCCGGCGATATTCTTAGAGATCGAGAAGCTTACCTGATCGTTCGGAGTAGTTTCCTGAACAAGACCTTTAAGCTCGTTTTCGTCGATCGTACCGTTGTATGTATAGGAGATCATCGAACCGCCCGAGAACTGAATATCAAGCGATACACCGAAAATAATATTGCAGATAATACCCACAAGGATCAATCCTATGGAAATGCCGAAAAATACTTTTCTCTTGCCGTAAAAGTCTTTTGCCTTATTTTTCATTTTTAGCACCTCCGTAAAGCTTCGGATTTCTCAGGGGCTTGAATCCGGAAATTGATTTGAGCATCAGACGCGCTGCGGCAATACCCATAATGAAGTTCGAGATAACACCTACGAGAAGCGTGTAACCGAAAGCATAGATTGCGCCGGTTGTGGAGAGTCCGAACATAAACGAAAGAAGGTTGAACGGACCGAACACAAGAATAAGAATTACAGCTACGATAATAACCGTCATGTTACCGTCGATAATTGCCGAAAGACTGTTCTTTGTACCTGCGTTGATCGCGCTGTCAACGGACTTGCCGTTTCTGAGTTCTTCCTTGATTCTCTCTGCGGTGATGATGTTAGCGTCAACGCCCATACCGATAGAGAGGATCATGCCTGCGATACCGGGGAGTGTCATCGTAAACGAATTAAATACGGGGAAGTATCCCGATACTGCAACGATCGTGATAGCAAGCTGGCCGAGAAGCGCAATAACAGCGACAAAGCCGGGAAGTCTGAACACGATTATCATGAACAGAGCTATGAGTACAAGCGCAATAACAGCCGCTACTGCCATAGCATAGAGCGAGTTTGCGCCGAGCGTCGGGCTGATCGAACCTGCGTTTACTGTTTCGAGTGAGAACGGAAGCGCACCGGCGTTGATCTTCGTAGCAAGATTGGTAGCTTCTTCGGCAGTGAAATCACCGCTGATCTGTGCTTTACCGTCGGAGATAACGTTCTTTACCGTCGGGTAAGAGATGAGCACATCGTCCATCCAGATAGAGATAGTCTGGTTGAGCTGTGTTGTTGTAGCCTGCTCGAAAAGCTTTGCGCCTTCGTCGTCAAACTCAAGAGAAACTACATACTGCGGCGTGCCGTTCTCGGTTATAACGCCTGCCTGTGCGCTCTTTACGTTTGCGCCTGTAAGGAATACCGTCTCGGCTGTTTCGCCCGTAGGTGTTCTCATAACAACAGAGCCGTCCTCTGCGTATGTTGTGGCAGAAGTATCATAGCTGTTGCCGGGTCTGAACGTAAGCTCCGCAGTAGCCGAGATCTCCTCGATAGCCGAATACGGATCAAAGTTTGTTGTTCCCTCTTTCCACGGGAAACGTACAATAATTTTGTTTGCACTCTGGTCGGCATAAAGCTCGTAGTCTGTAATGTTATAAGAAACCATTCTCGTTTCGATAACAGACTTTGCGGCTTCAAGCTGTTCCTCGGTAGCAGTGACACCTTCGGCAGGCTGGAACGTAGCCTCAACACCGCCCTTGATGTCTATTCCCCATCTGATATCCGATACGCCCTTGATACGGGTCGTAACAATATCGCCCTTCTGCGTTGTAACACCGAACACCGATGTATACGCAAGTGCGATAATCAGGATAGCCACGATGAAGAATACGGGTTTTGCAACTCTTTTCATTCGTATAACCTCCGTTATAATTTAAAGTGTTTGTTTGATACAATTTTGCAGAAAAAAATAACTCTGCTTACGTACAAAAAACAAACGTGCAGAGTTATTATAAGATTTTTTCGGAAAAAAGTCAATAATTTATGCTATAATTTACGGTAAAATAATTGTAATAATTCAAAAAATTCCGTTCGTTCGTCATTAGTACCGAAAACACATTGTGATATTTATGCAAGTAGCTTATTAACAGCTGCAAGTCTTACGCACACGCAGAAGATCTGCATTGCCTTTTCAAGCTCCTCGACGCACGGGAAAGACGGAGCGATCCTGATGTTGCTGTCTTTGGGGTCTTTGCCGTAGGGGAACGTAGCGCCTGCGCCCGTGAGTACAACGCCTGCTTCTTTGCAGAGTCTTACTACCTCTTTTGCGGTGCCGTCCATAACGTCAACGCTTACGAAGTAACCGCCGTTGGGGTTCTCCCACTTTGCCGTGCCGGTATCTTTGACTTCGCTGTCAAGATACTTCAGAACGCAGGCGAATTTCGGTGCAAGCATAGCTTTATGCTTCTGCATATAATCTACAAGTCCCTTGCTGTCCTTCAGATAAAGCGCATGTCTGAGCATATTGATCTTATCGAAGCCGATCGTCTGGAAGTTATATCTCTTCTTGAGGTGCTTCATATTGTTTTCGCTGCACGCAAATGCGGAAACGCCTGCGCCCGGGAATGTGATCTTTGAAGTAGAAGTAAACATGATCGGCATATCCTGCGTGCCGTTCTTCTTGCACTCGTCCATAAGAGAGAGCAGATTATCGGGATTATCGGTAACGTCGTGGATAACATAGGCATTATCCCACATGATCCTGAAATCGGGTGCTGCGGGTTTAAGTGCGGCAAATCTGCGGACAGTCTCGTCGGAGAATGTAACGCCCGTGGGATTGGAATACTTCGGAACGCACCAGATACCCTTGATAGAAGCGTCCTCGGAAACGAGCTTTTCGACAACATCCATATCGGGGCCTGTCGAAGTCATGGGAACGGTTATCATTTCGATGCCGTAGTACTCGGTAATGCCGAAATGTCTGTCGTATCCGGGAACGGGACAAAGGAATTTGATATTGCCCTGTTTGCCCCAGGGCGTACCGCCGGGAACGCCCGTTGTCATAAAGCAGGTGATCGTATCAAACATTAGGTTAAGGCTTGAATTTCCGCCCACGAAAACCTCGTCGGGAGTAACGCCGAGAACGTCGGCAAACATCTTCTTGACAGACGGGATACCGTCAAGCGTGCCGTAGTTAAGGCAGTCGATGCCGTCAACGGTGCAGTTTGTAGCGGAATTAACGACGTCAAGCATAGGCTTTGAGATCGCAAGCTGCTCTGCGCCGGGCTTTCCTCTTGCCATATTCAGGCTGAGTCCCTGAGCCTTATAGTCGTTGTACTTTGCTTCAAGCGCTGTCTTTTCAGCCAGCAGTTCGTCTTTGCTCATCTGTGAGTAGTTCATTATTATACGCCTCCATAAACACATATCATAATCGTACAGCTACCATTCTAATACATATCTATGAAAAATGCAAGAGAAAATTTACAATCCTGCAAAATTTATATGATTTAATCTAATTTATGAGATTTCCTCTCTGTATTTTGACGATTTTTTTATAAAAAATGCAGCAGGCGAAAAGCCTGCACGTATTACGCGGCGGCGAATCGCCGCTGATGTTCCGCAGCAGGCACACGCCTGCACGTATTTCGCGTACCTTAGTATTGAATTATCAAGCTTTTAAACTCGCGTCAAAGTTTATAGTAAATCGCAGTCTTACTATTTGTTAATACTCAAAGTTTGTGTGCGAATCGCCCGTCGGGGCTACCCGACCGAATTGTCCCGCCTTTTGTTGTAAACAAACATCAGCACCGCCATACATACAATAAGGGTATACCCCACCCAACTGAGCAGATCGGGTATCTGTCCGAACACGATAAAGCCCAACCCCGCCGCAAAGATGATCTGCGAGTAGTCGTATACCGATACGTCTTTTGCGGGCGCATGGCAGTACGCCGCCGTAATCGTAAACTGTCCGCCCGTTGCGGCAAGCCCGGCAAGAAGTAAGAACAAAAGCTGCTTGAACGTCATCGGAGTATATGAAAAAATAAGTACAGGAGCGGTCACAAGGCAGGAGAAGCCCGAGAACACGCACACGATAACTGCGCCTTTTACGCCTTTCTGCCCCAGTACACGCACAATCGTATACGCAAGCCCTGCGCACATTCCGCCGAGAAGCGCTATCAGCGCAGGAGCAGTCAGCGCATTTGAGAACGACGGCTTAATAACACATACCGCGCCGACAAGTGCGCCTGTCACAATGAGCAGCTGAGCAGGCTTTATCTTCTCTTTGAGAATAAACGTACTGAATAACACGGCGAAAAACGGCGACATCTTGTTCAGGATAGAAGCGTCAGCAAGGTCAAGTACGCCCAGCGCATAGAAATTGCAGAGTATCCCCACGGTTCCGAATATCGAGCGCAGGAGCAGAGGTGTAACTGCGTCTTTTGGCAATTTCAGAGATATTTTGTTTTTTATCAGTACACCGCCTGCAAAAATGAAGGCAATGAGGTTCCTGAAAAAGCTTTTCTGGAACGAGGGCAGATCGCCCGACAGACTCACGAACATATTCATCAGCGCAAAGAAGAACGCCGACGAGATTATAAGTATAATGCCCTTGTAAAGTGGCTTCATTTCTTTCAGTTTATTCATACACACACCGCCTTTTTTATAGATTATAGAATACTTTCCTCCGAATGTCAAATTTCCATTTGTCAGCCTTTCCAAACAAAAAACAATCCCTCATTCCTAACTCCCGATTTCTAATTCTCCATCCCTCTTTGTCCAAAAGCAAAAAAACTGTTGTTATTCTTGATTAAATATGCTATACTGGTATTATTAAGCCGAAAGGACGATAGAGATGAAACGACAAGACTATATTTCGTGGGACGAATATTTTATGGGAGTCGCTCTGCTCGCCGCAAAGAGGAGCAAAGACCCGAATACTCAGGTGGGGGCGTGTGTTGTAGACAGCAATAACATCATTCTCTCAACGGGGTACAACGGTTTTCCGACGGGCTGTTCCGACGATGAATATCCCTGGGAACGTGAAGGCAGCGACACAAAGTACCCTTATGTTGTACACGCCGAGCTTAATACGATACTCAACGCAAACGGGCGGAATCTTCGCGGTTCGAGAATATATGTATCGCTCTTCCCGTGCAACGAATGCGCTAAGGCTATTATTCAGTCGGGTATCAAAGAGGTGGTATATCTTTCGGATAAATATGCCGACACACCCTCTACTGCCGCATCAAAGCGCATGCTTACATCTGCCGGGGTATCGCTCAGACAGCTTGACCCGTCTATCGTTACGCTTACGATCAACTATAAAACAGGTACATAAGAATGGTCATATCTACGATTATTCAGGCTGTCTGCCTTATCGTCATCGTCGTTGAACTGCTCGGGCTGTATCGTTTTTTCAGCGGCTGCAAAAAGGTACGCTGTACTGTCGTTTCAAGCAAAAAAGTTGTCAAAAGGCGCATGGAATGCCTTACCGATGAATTTTACCGTACAAAAGTCGTTTTTGACATCAACAACGAAAACATGAACGCCATACTTCGCACAAGCACCTTCTGCCCGATAGGTCAGAAAATAGACTGCTACTATCACAAAGGGAAACACATTATTTTCCGCAAGCGTGATCTCAGGAAAAACCTGAATTCATCCTCTCTGATAATGCTGTCGGTATCTGTTCTTTTTGTGGTACTCAATTCAATGTTCGGCATAACCGCAATAGGTCATGCGCTGGTGGATAACATCATTGATATTCTTGCATGGGGACTTACGATTATATTCTCGCTTATCGGGGCGTTTCTCATTACTTACTCTGTCTACGCATTCAGAGCGTACAGGAGTAAAGATGTAATAAAAATTAACGCAAAGGTCGAAGACGTGATAATGAAGGTATCACGCGACAATGAGAACAAACAGTATACATACTATCCGATATATTCATACACCTACAAGGGGTTCAGACACACCGTAAGGTCAAAGATTAAGCATTCGTCCAAACCGAAAAAAGGCAGCAGTGTGAAAGTGAGCCTCAACACAACAAAAGGCAACCTTGTGGAGTTCAACGACGTGGGCAAATCCTTTGCGGAAGGCATATGTCTGCTTATCATGTCGCTTTGCTATATCGCCGTACACTGGTTCCTGATAATACCGATTTAATTCCAATAAAAAAACAACGGCACAGACAAAACACTGTGCCGCTTTATTATGTATTGTATTATTTTCTTCTCGGACGTCTGATCGGGTTTTCGGAACCGCGCTTGAGCGACGAAATCTTCTCATCGCTTGTCTGCTTGAACTTCGACATCATATCTTCAAACGAGGTCGGAGTCTCGCTCTTCTGCCATACAAAGTCGCCCGGTGAATTCCTGCTCTTTGCAGCAGGGCGAGGAGACGGTTTTCTCTCCGGTCTGCTGTCACCGCCGCGCCTCTCTCTGGGGCCTTTGGTGTACGGCTTCTTTGCTGTGTTCTCGGGATTCTCGGTCAATTTCTTGATAGAAAGACTGATCTTTCCGTTCTCGTTGATACCGATTACCTTGACCTTGACCTGATCTCCCTCGGACAGAAAATCCGACACGTTCTCAACGTATGTATTTGAGATCTCCGAGATATGCACCATACCCGATTTGCCCTCTCCGAGGTCTACGAATGCACCGAATTTTGTGATGCCTGTAACTCTGCCCTCTAATATACTTCCTACTTCGATCTGCATAAAATACAATGCTCCCCTTTATAAAACTATTATGTAATAAGCACGCTGTGCATTATTCGCCCGCAATATTGATAAATACTCTTTCTCCCTTTTTGGAATAATCAAATTCCTCTCTCGCAACACGCTCGATATATGCGTTGTTCTCTTCGTCGTCGAGGTTATAAATATCGTTGAGTTCGTCGTTTTTCACTTCCTGAAGAAAAATCTCGTCCTGTATTTTTCCAAGCTCTTCCTTCTTTTCGGCAATTTTCATCTGCTGATCGACGAGCGTAATTACCGCATACAGTGTAAACACCGCAAGTATAACACTGATAACAGCGAGGTTGCCTTTGGTGAGGAACTTCTTCTTTCTTTTCTTTTTCATGAAACATCTCATCCTTAAAATGAATATATTTACATAATGGATTATACACCAAACAAGACGTCTATTGCAAGTATAAATTGAAATTTCTCAAATTTTTTTCAAGAGTATACCTGATTCGACTTCCTTTTTTTAATCTTAGCTTTGATTTTGCCCGCTGCGTTTGTCAGCAGACCGCTGATACTTCTGCCGATGTTCACCGATACGGCTGCAGCTTTGCCGGCAATACCGAAGATCACACCGGAAAGCATACCGAAAGAAAACCTGTAGGCAAATAAACCCAGCATATGGCCGATCATAACAAACACCCTGAAATGACCGTTTACATTCACCAATGCGAACAGAAAGCACATGACTGCGCTGCCCGACATAAATACAATATCCTGCATGATAAAAGCTCGTTTGGAGTTGAAACCAAGCGCCCTGAGCAGCCTGAACAGATCGTACCAGACGCCTATAATCAGCCCGAACACGAATGCGAAGTAAAATATCTCTGCCTGTTCATATACCGTAAGATGCACATTACCGCCCCCGATCAGCGAAACAGCCTTTTGAAAATATTCTCCGCAGGACGGTTATCCGTATAATTCAGCGACAAAATATTGCCCTCAAGAGAGAGATCGCCGCTCTCGACAGACAATTTTGTGATATTCAGCCCAGTTCCCTGAATTGTGAGCTGACCGTAATCGGTATATGCGACGATACACCTCTCGTCAAAGCTTTCGACGTCATTCACGCCCGTGAGCGTCATTTTTTCTCTGTTTTCAAGCGTTACAAGATTAGGCTTTCTGATCTTCTGCTCTGTCATCGAAGTCACTCCGTTTTGCATAATTTATACATTTTATGCACACGGGCAGCCGATTATTCACGCAGAAACTCTTCGAGAGATTCCGGCATAAATCGAACGCCCCTCACCGTTGTAACTCCGTACTTTTTCATTACAGACAGCGGACATTTGTCTTTATCGTATCGTGCGGTGATGGTGATCTTCATCAGCGAATCGATCTTCACCTCACCGGTGTATTCAAACGGTATATCCGTTTCGGTGACGGTACATCTGTATAATATCGCAGAGTAAGGCGAGCCGACGTAAATATAGACGGTATCGCCCTTTTTTATGCCTTTCCCCTGTTTCCAGACCTGATGATCGCTTTTTGCGAACTCTGCAGCTATGTCGTAGTATCTGGGATTTGAGGGGATAATGAAGCTTCCGCTTCTGCGTGACGCTTTGTCTGTCAGACGCTTGCTTTCACGCAGAAGCTCCATAATAAAATCATCGTCTGCCGTATCATCGAGAAGAACGGACAGCCAGCTGCCCTTATTCATATGATAGCACGGGAATACCGCTTTGTGATCCGTCAGAGAATGTATCTTCTCCGAAGGTGCTTTGAGGTTAAGTATTTCGACGGAGATATTCTTATCCTCGGGTACTTTTGTAAGCTTATCCTTTGTAACATTCATAATAAGCCCGTACCATTTCTTGTTTGAAATGTTCCTGAACACGCCGTAAGTCGGCGCTGTGGCAAAAGGATAATCGGGGCGTTCCGAAAACTCGTCGTACACCCTTTGTGCTATCCTGTTGCTCTGTTCAAAGACAAACGGCATGTCAACAAAGCATTGTTGCCTTATATCCGCAAGCAGTCCGCCATATTCTTCACGGACTCTGCCCACAAACTCGCCCGTGCGGTCGGGGCTGCGGAAAGCGTTGTATTCGTCGAGTGTGTCAATATCTATGACAGAACCGCTCACACCGCCGTCGGGCCTTATCTCTATCACGGCGCGGAATTCGCCCGAGGGCAGAACAGTCTCAAAGCGGTATACTCCGTCCGCAGCGGCAAAGCCGTAATCCGAAAGTTTGTCAAAATCGGGCTTTGACCGCAAAAATTTCTCACTCTCGAAACTCAATTAAGCACCTCCGTTATGCAGGATTATCGTTTATAAAGCAATACAAATATGATTATAGCCACTATTCCGATAGCAACCATTATTCCTATGTAGATGAACAGATCGGAAGAATGTATTTTCTGCAGTGAAAGATCGCTGCTGTTGAGTACCCTTGCATCTCTGTCGGAATTAAACGATACATTTGAGCGTGTCATCTCTTTTTCCGAACTCGTATCATCAGATGAAGAAGAACTTCCCCTCTCCGAGCTTGATGTCCGTGATGATTCTTCGGTTTTGCTGCTCGCTTCGGGAGTCACCGCTTTTGAAGAAGTCGTTTTTGATGATTCTTCGGTTTTGCTGCTCGTCTCCGATGTCGTTGACTTGGAAGATGTCGTCTTTGACGATTCGCTGTTCTTGCTGCTCGTCTCCGATGTCGTTGATCTGGAAGATGTCGTCTTTGACGTATCGGTACTCTTGCTGCTCGTCTCCGATGT
>CADBRK010000248.1 GCA_902797065.1 uncultured Ruminococcus sp. | reverse complement strand
AGACAGACACTTTCTCGGACATCTGGAGTACCGAAACGGAGACAGACACTTTCTCGGACATCTGGAGTACCGAAACGGAGACAGACAGCGAAGAACCGCCCGTTGTGATACCTCTTTCGGATATTCAGTACAACCTCAACGGCAGCTTTGAACGTTCCGGCACTCTCCCGGAAAACTGGACGCCGTATGAAAACCGAAACAATATGCGCGCAGAACAATACTCGGGTACAAACGGTTCGACTTCTCTGAAATTATATAACCAGTACGGCGGAGTGAGCCGTGTTACAAACGAGCTTTCGGGCTTTGAACCGCTTGGCGAATACAAGCTGACGGGCAAGATCAAGGGCAGCAATATTCAGGCAAAAGCAAACGAGGACGGCGCTTTCCTCGACGTCGGCAATATTCTCGGAGGCAACTATTACCTGACCTATCTTGACGACGGCGTTACGCAGAACTTCGGCAGAGGCTACATGATCGACCCCCTCAACAACTGGCAGAAGGGCACGTTTGACTGGGTAACTGTAACGTGTTATTTCATCGCTGACAGCAGCGGAAAAGCCGATATTGTTTGCGGTCTGCAGGGAGTCGGAACGGCATACTTCGACGATCTTGTTATCGAAAAAGTTGACTACGACAGCGAACCCACCGACAAGGTGAAATTCGAGGGCGAGCACGTCGGAATAATCGTATTCAAGTCTGATGTTGCCGACCTCGACCAAAACACAATATACGAATGGATCGGCGAGATAGACGCAGGCTACGAGAGAATGGCAGACCTCATGGGCGGTGTTCCGCACAACGGCGACAAGATATATTATCTTTCGTCCGACGAACCGTATGTAGTTCAGTATCAGGCGCTGGGTATGATAAACCCGATCAAGTGGTCACACAAATACATGGCTAATTCCATGCGTGCAAGGTGCCTTGAAAACCGCAAGGCAAGAGTAGCTTTTCATGAGATGGGTCACAACTTCGACATGATGTACCCGTGGAGATTCGACGGCGAGGCGACCGCAGAATTCAAGGCTGTATATATCATCTCGCAGTACACCGACGGCAGTACGTTTGACCCGCGAGGTACTCTCGATATTCACTACACGGCGGATTACATCAACTACATCAGCACGACAAGCAAGATCTCTTACGCCAACACATTCGCAAAGCACGACGGCAATTACTCGCTCGACGCTATGAATTACACGATCTACAGAACATGCGAAGCCGCAGGCTGGGACACAACAAAAGCGGCTTTCGGCAAGTTCGCCTCGAATTATGACACGAAGTACACAACCAACCTTGGACGGTTCATGTACTTTATTATGACGCTGCAGAACAGCTATAACGAGCTTCACCCGGGCGGCACGGGACGTGAAGTGTATGACTCCTTCCCCGCAGGAGACTTTGAGTATATCAAGAATATGATAGCCCAAAGAGACACCTACGGTTACGATATTCAGCAGGATATTTACATGGTGCAGTTCAAAGATCTGCAGGGCAATAACATAGGCTTTGAGTTTGTTCCGTACGGCAGCGCAGCGCATGCTCCCGAAATTCCCTACTCCGACCAATACGGCAAAGGAACAGGCTGGTCTGTCGATATAAGCAGCGTAACAACAGATATGATCGTGACGCCTGTTTATGAAAACTTTGATTCTAACGCAAGCATTAGCGTTGTCAACACACAGACCTACACCGACGGAACGCAGGCGCTCCAGGGCGACACTGTAACAGCCACTGTGACAAGCCCGTTCGGCGCTGCATCAGAGTACAGAATAATCTGCAAAGCAGGCGGCAAGACGACCTACGACAGCGGCTATACGTACCAATCGGCTGTATCTTTCGCCGTCACATCGAGCGGCACAAACGAGATATACGCATTCGTAAAAGATACAAGCGGCACGGAGATCATGACAAATGCCGTAAATCTCACGGTGGAGAGGGCGGCAACCGTTTACTATTCGGGCTTCTCCAACCCGTACATACACTATAAATCAAACGGTACCTGGACTGCCGTTCCGGGAGTACCGATGATAAAATCGAACGATTACGCAGGCTACACCCATAAATACACCGTGAAGCTTAACAACACAGCCAATATTATTGCATGCTTTAATGACGGAAACAACAAGTGGGATAATAACGGAGAAAAGAATTATTCGATAACTGAAGGCGTTTACGGCATCAGGAACGGTCAAGTTATAAATCTTGCGCAGTAACAGTAAACACACAAAAAAAGCCCGAAGGCAAGTTACAAACCTGCTTTCGGGCTTTCTGCTAATATTCATATTGTTTTTGCCGCATTTTATGGGGCTTTTACTGCCTCTCTTGTGACGGAGGGAGTATTAAAGAATAATACATATAAGTCCGTTGCAGCCGTCGTTTATGATACGCTCTATCGTCTCGTTTAATCGTGACCTTGCGTCTGCGGGCATTCGGTAAAGCTTGTTGTGCAGACCCTCGTTCACAAGCTCGTGCAGGTTCTTGCCGAAAATATTCGACTCCCAGATCTTCACGGGATCCTCCTCAAACTCTTTGAGCATGTAATTAACAAGCTCCTCGGACTGCTGCTCCGAACCGACAAGCGGAGTAAGCTCCGTTGTTATATTCGTTTTAAGCATGTGTATAGACGGCGCAGAAGCCCTCAGCTTTATGCCGTACTTTGTACCCTGCTTGATGATCTGCGGTTCTTCGAGCGTAAGCTCCTGCTTGGAAGGCATTACTATACCGTAGCCCGTTTCCATAACGTCGTCGTATGCCGAACGTATCTTCTCGAACTCCGCTTTCATCTTCGTAAGCTCCACGAGCGTTTTTAGCATATCAGCCTCGTCGCCTATCTCTATCCCCGACTGCTCGGAGAGCACCTTCGGGAACAGCCCGTTCTCCAGAGACAGCGTAAGTCTCGCCGTACCGCTGCCGAGGTCAATGTTCTTCACGTCCGACCTCTCTATATACTCACAGCCGCACATACCTGCACAGGCGTCGCTTATATCTCTCAGCCGTGTAATACCCTTTGCGCTGTTCCCTATAGCTTCGATAATACTTCGCCTGAGCCAATGATCCGAGTCCAGCGAAGTCACCCATTTGGGAACATCTATCCCTATCTCCTTCACGGGGAATTCAAACAGCAGACGGGCCAGAATACTCTTGATCTCGTTCTCGTCAAGCTCCGTGCAGTTCACGGCGGCAACGGGTACGGAGTATTTTTTACTCAGTTCATCTGCAAGGGCGATATTCTCCCGTGAAGTTGGATCGACGCAGTTGAGCAGCATGATAAACGGCTTGTTGATGCTTTTCAGCTCGCTTACTACTCTCTGCTCCGCCTCCTCGTACTCCTCACGGGGAATATCGGTTATCGAACCGTCGGTGGTTATAAGTATACCGACGGTTGAGTGGTCTGTTATCACCTTCTGCGTGCCGATCTCCGCAGCCATGTTGAACGGTATCTCCTCGTCGTACCACGGCGTTTTGACCATTCTCGGCTGTTCGTTCTCGATATACCCCAGCGCGCTCGGAACGATGTACCCCACGCAGTCGATCATTCTTACACGCAGCGAAACATTGTCTTCAAGACGGATCTCAATGCCGTCCTCCGGGATAAATTTCGGCTCGGTCGTCATTATCGTGCGCCCTGCGGACGACTGCGGCAATTCGTCTATCGTGCGTCGGCGAAGGTCATCATCGGGAATATTGGGGATGACCAGCGTATCCATAAAGCGCTTGATAAAGGTCGATTTACCGGTTCTCACCGCGCCTACCACGCCAAGGTATATCTGCCCTGCCGTGCGTTTCGATATGTCTTGATAAATATTTCTTTCTTCCAAAACAATAACCTCCGTCTTGAACATTTTCTGATTTGTACAATTCTATGTT
>CADBRK010000247.1 GCA_902797065.1 uncultured Ruminococcus sp. | reverse complement strand
TTTAGAGAACATAAAGAAGGATGTTGTCAAAGAAGAGGCAAAAAAGAGTTTTGGTGATCTGAAAGGCATTTTTGAAAATAAAAAAATTCTCCGAACTTAATGAAATGTCAATTTGCCTTGCAGAAGACATTGCAAGCGAAAAGCATAAAACCATCATCCAATTAATGAAAGCTGAAAAAAATCCGCTGATCATCTTTACCGATGTATACACAGATGATGAATCCGAGTTCAGTTCCGAGCTGTTAAACCGTGCTAAAGCGATCAATGCAGTATGTATAAAAAATGATGTGTCTGAAATATCTTTAAAAAGTTCGAAATCCGTTACATATCTTTTGATAGACCGAGATGATTCAGGCAGCATTTCTTCCTTCTCGGATTTATTAAAAAATGATAAGACACGTCCGAAGTCTAAAAAGGCAATAAAAAAGCTTCGCATGACCGCTACACTTGACGGCGAGTACACGATAAACGAACGTGATTTTCTGAGAAATATTTCTTTTTCACTTTCTTCTACAGATATGTTTGGAAATAAAGTTCCGCTGTACGACATAAACGGAGCTGCCGTTAGTGCGGACGACTTTAAAACACACGCAGTAAAATGCAAGGTTAAACAAACTAAGGATCACAAAACCAAGATCAATATTTACTTTAACTTCTCATCAAAAGCACTGGACAGTACAAAACCATTTTTACTCGTAATAGATAATATTCAGTCACTTATCCCCCATGTAAATAAGAAAAATATTAAATATACATTTAATATTCCGGATTTGCCCACGTGGATCTTCTTATTTGTTCAGAATGACTGTCATGCAGAAATTGCAAACAGATTATATTTCAACAGCAAGGAAAAGACATATCAGGTAGGATTCAGAGTAATAAGAGATTATAAAAACGCTGCAACAAACCTGATGTCACAAGTGCCTTTGTTTATGCCGCTGCTATATAAAAAGCCAAACAATCGAAGTGTATTGAACGTCACCATTTTTGGAGGAGGCTGCATTGCACAGGAGGTATTTAAAGCAGTTTACTGGTGCGGGCAGATCCCGAACGTCGAATTAAACATCACGGTTCTGACAAAAGATGACATAGAGTTTAAAAACAGCATTTCCGTAGCGTGTCCCGAATTGCTTGACAGCTGCGAAGAGGGGTCAACCCTACTTTCAGTATTTTCGCATGATCCAACGATAGTGAATACGCCATATGTCAAGACTCTTGATATTAAAAGTGTCCCGGATGTCAGAAATATAAATGCGGAAACCCTTTCAGTTATACGAAAGACCGATTATTTTGTTATTGCATTAGGTTCGGATGAAGAAGCTGTGGAAATGACAAATATATTATGCAGAGAATTGACAAAGATAAAGCTTATAAGAAATAAAGCAAACGGAAGTATCATTGTTCCGGCTATTTTCAATCGTGATATTGCCGATGCGATTGCTAACAAAAAACCGTCAAATCTAATAACCGAGACATATGTAATTCCTTTTGCTATGCTGGATGAAAGATTCAGCTGTGAAACTGCTTTTATGGAAAATCATATCGCCACTGCATTTGCCACTGCCGAGCTATATAACAGAGAACATCAGGTCTCACAACAGAAGGATGAATATACTTATTGGTCAAATATTGCCAAAGCAATGCATGCACCATATAAGCTTTTCGGATTGGGTCGGTTAAGACTGGCACATGGCAAGCGAACTGCAATTACAGGAGTTCCGGACGATATGTACCGCATAGATAAAAAACCTCTCGAAAACACTCCGGAGAACAACGAGGATTTGCAGCAAGCTTGGGTTGAGCACAGACGATGGAATGCGTTCATGCGGGCTCAAGGATTCAGGTGCTTAACCGAAACAGAGTTCGAGACGTATACTAAAATAAAGCTGAGCCAAAAAGATACACAACTAAAGCTGCATTCATGTCTTGTTGAGTGTTCGCCGACGGGAACAGAACCATTGCCTGATACAACGGTGTTTGACAGAAGAAAATATGATCGGCTTGATTACGTCTCAATGATGGTTCATAAGGCAAAGCTGGACAAGGATCCCGGATATTTCGGCACACCTATAAAGAATGCCGATTATAAGCAATATGATTTTGTCGAGTTCGATGACACAATAAAAAAGCTTTTGGGTTATCCTGAGGACTAACGATAATTTTCCGGAGTACAAACACAAAAACACCGATAAAGAAAAAGCCTTTATCACCTTTTTCTTTATCGGCGTTATATAATGATTGAGATAAATCATTTGTTTATAATCAAAAAAGTCGGCTGTTTATGTGCATTTTGGCAATTTTTAAACGGCTCATGATTCAAATAACACAGGAGAAAAAAACAATGCTTTTTATTCTTTACGGTGCAACCTTGGAAATGGGTTATCAAGTCAGAAAAATTTTTGAAGGTATCGGATTTAACATTATTCAAAAATACAACTATGTAGACGATAACGCAAAGGTAAACAAATCACTTTACGAATCCCCCGAACCCAATAAGGATTTTTCACGCTGGTACAACGATAAAATCTACGTAAATTCCATTGAAGAAATAGAAAAATGTGATTTTCGATACTCCTTAGACGGTGTTCACGTAGGTTTTAACAAGCAGCAGATTTTCAATGCAGTACACGGTGTCAACGACGCACTTCTTACAATAGGTGCATCATCGCTTGATTTCATACTTCAGCTACACAAAGCTTACGGAAATTACATAACTGTTCTGTTTATTTTCAGTGACACGGAAACTGTAATGCACTATTATAGTATAAGCGAAAGTATGACAGAATCCGAGCTTAAAGTACGATGCTCTGCAAATAAGAAAATGCAGCAGATTTACCTTGATAATATGGCGTCATTTGACGATACGGTTATTTATACGGGAGAAAACAGTCCATTTGATATGCAGGCACTCAAAGCTCAATTCGAGAATATTATTGACAAACGCAAAAAAATCGAAAACGAGCTCAACAACAAAACTTATGTTGAACTGCCGTACAAAGGAAGGGAACACTATCTTTTTGTAAGCTATTCACATAAAAACAAAGAACCTGTTTATAACGAGCTGCTGTTTTTGCAAAGAAATTCTTTTCGTGTATGGTATGACGACGGAATAAGAGGGGGCGATAACTGGCGAAGAATCATCAGTGACAAGATAGAAGGGTGCAGTCAGTTTTTGCTGTTTGTTTCAAAGGAATCCTGTGAGTCACCCGATGTACAGGCTGAAATCAATTTAGCTCTTGACCTGCGTAAGAATATAGTGATAGTAAATCTTGACGGTTCCAAGCTTCCTAATGAATACAGAATGTATCTGATGAATGTTAATGAAATTTCTTATAACAGCAGCGGATATCAAAAAAAGCTTTGCAATTCATTAATTGGTGATTTGGCTGTTAAACAATAATTGATGTTTATGAATAAGGCAAACAGTTATGCAAGTATTATTTCAACTTAAACCGGCTAATACTATTTCTAAGACACCACCGCACAGTAGCCAGAACCTAAAAAATGTGATATAGTAAACACATGAACAGACAAATGACTCCGGCGAAAATAAATGATGAATCATATGCAGCCCGAACCAGCAAAAGAGCATTTTTTAGGAAGATTGACAGCATAATTTAATAGGTCGAACTATTCAAAATCGTAGAGCCATAATATTACAAAGTGGTATATGCGAAGCAGTTTGGAACTCGTATTATAATATAGAGTAAGACACATGCTTTACTTTTCAATTATAAATATGATTTGTGTTTGCACTGTCATTTTGTACATATTTTTGATGAAAATTTTAACCAAAAAAGCACCTTAAATAAAAATTATTTATTGCTTTTTTCTTTTCGGTTTGATATAATATATGTTGAGGTGGTAACCATGAGTAATATCATTTTTAATAAATCGGTTGAATTTTTGGCACAGATCGCATTGTTTAACGAGGCATACTCAAAATCAGGCTTCGACGAGACTATATCAAAAAGACTGCTTGAAGCAGCGTCGGAAATGGGTACACATATAAACAAATCCGTTTACGGCGACGATAAGACCGATTTTAACGATCATCTTCAGGAAGCTTTAAAGGCATCTGTAGAGTGCGTATATCTTCTCAAAACTTTAAGCTCGATGAATTTGTTCCCGTATGACTACGTGTATCTGATCTCGCTTTTGCAGGATATTAAAAACGTACTTATCGCATCTATCAATGCAAATAAGTCAAATAATGTCTCCACAAGCAAGTGGAACAGATACAACAGTTCCAACTATCAACAATAAGGACGTTTTGATTCATGCGCCAAAAGCTGTGACCTTCGGGTTGCAGCTTTTTTTATATTTTTTTATAAAACACTTGACAAGGCTGTATCTACTGTGTATACTGTAAATATACAGTAACAACAAAGAGGTGAGTATATGAAAATATTGATCGACAACCGAAAAGGAATACCGATCTACGAGCAGATCTGCGAACAGATCAAAGGCGAAATACTCAGCGGAGAGCTGCCGCCCGATTCTGCCCTGCCGTCCATACGAAATCTTGCCAAAGACCTTCGCATAAGCGTCATAACGACAAAGCGAGCGTATGAGGAGCTGGAGCGCGACGGCTTCATCTACACTGCGGCAGGCAAGGGCTGCTTCGTGTCGGGCGCAAACACCGAGCTTGTCAAAGAAACCGTCCTTACCCGGATAGAGGAACATCTGTCCGAGGCGCTGAGACTCGGAACGCCGATAGGAGTAACCGCAAATGATATTAAAGACATGATCGATCTTCTGAGTGAGGACGACGTATGATCCGATATTTAGGTATTACAGGAGGACAATATGAAAAACGCATTTTCGATGAAAAGCATAACCAAAGCCTATCCGGGCTTTAAACTTGATAACATAACTCTCTCGCTGCCTGCAGGCTGTGTAATGGGTCTGATCGGTGAGAACGGCGCAGGAAAGACCACTCTGCTCAAAACGCTTTACGGCGGGGTACGCGCGGAAGGCGAGATCTCGCTGCTCGGCGAAACCGATACCGATCTATTCTGGAAGGTACGCCAAAAGGTGGGCATAGTGCCCGACGAGGTGATATTTCCGCTTGCGTTCAGGCTCGGAGAGATCGAAAAAATGCTGTCCAAGTGCTATGACGAATGGGACAGCAAGAAATTCTGCGAATACGCCGAAAGGTTTGAGATTCCCGCAAGGACTAAATTCAGGGACTATTCTTTCGGAATGAAAAAGAAGATCGCAATAGCCGCAGCACTCTCGCATAATGCCGAGCTGCTTATCCTGGACGAGGCTACAAGCGGCCTTGACCCGATTGTAAGAGATGAGTTTGCGGACATTATCTTCGAGTTCACGAGAAACGAAACCCATTCCGTGCTGTTTTCATCTCATATAGTGACCGACCTCGAAAAGCTGTGCGACTACATCGCTGTGCTGCACAAAGGCAGGCTGCTCTTATGCGAAGAAAAAGACGTTCTTCTTGACAGCTACCGCAAAATAAACTGCGCCGAAAACGAACTCGACAGCTTTGACCGCAGTGATATACTGGGCAAAAGGGTAACGCCTTACGGTGTTCAGGCTATTGTAAAGACAGACGCTGTGAGGGAGAATTTCAGCGCAGAACCCGCAGCGATAGAGGATATATTTGTGTATATGATTAAGGGGGAAGAAAAATGAAAGCAATATTATATAAAGACCGCAACCCGCTGCTGCTCTGGACATCGGGACTGTGCATCGTGCTGATAATTATGGTGTGTATTGCTCCGAGTCTGATATTCCGGTTCCTTTTCAGCTATTTTATCTGGACTCTGTGCGTTGTACCTTCGACATTCGCCATGACAGATCTTCAGGAGAAAGCCGACAAAATGTACGGAATAATGCCGATCAAGCCGACTGTGCCGGTATTGCTCAGGTATCTGTATCTGTGCGGTCTTGCCTTAGCTTCGACGATAATATTTCAGACGATAGTATGCGTATCCAATTATCGAAAGTGTTACCCGCTGTTCAACATTAACAATATGGTCACGCAAAGCATGCTTACACTGACTTTTGTATTTGCCTCACTGTGGCTTATGTCGTCATTAATAGTAAAGAACCGATTTATAAATGCTATGATCATTATGCTGAGCGGCGTAACCTTTGGTATAATTATATTTTTCTTACATATTGAATTGGATTGTACTAAAATAGATTATATAGGTTCTGTAGAAGTTCAATACATTAACATTAACCGTCGTCTGGAGCTATTGCTCAGAGGCGATTTACACATTATATTCTGGTGCGTGTGTCTGCTGATAGTGTTCATGTGTTATCATATCGCATGCGCTGTGGTAAAGAAAAGACAATAAGACGCAATACACCCCCGACGCCTGAAAAGACGCGGGGGCATATTTTTTAAGCCGAATGAACAATATGACGGCAAAAGTTCAATTATCAATCCTCGCCGAAGATCTGCATGATCTCGTAGAATGTATCTTCTTCGTCAAGCTTTTTTGACGACTCCTGCGGAGCACGCTTAGCGCTGCTGTTTGCGTTCGTCTTTACCTCTACGGTTCTGCGCTGAGGCTCCTTCGGTGTGTCATAGTCCTTTGAAAAAACCGGCTTCGGTTTTGATACTGTGTTTGTATGACGTGCTACCGGCTTTACGGTATTGCCGTTCTCATCGCCGAAACCCGTAGCGATAACGGTAACTCTGATCTCGTCCTCGAGTGTCTCGTCAAGCACAGCACCCCAGATGATGTTTGCGTCTTCGTCTGCCTGCTCTGTGATCATAGACGAAGCGATGTCGATCTCGTCGAGTCCGATGTCCTGAGAAGCCGTGATGTTTACAACAAGACCCTTTGCGCCCTCGATAGTTGTTTCGAGAAGCGGCGAGCTGATAGCTCTCTGTGCAGCCTCGGCTGCCTTGTCTTTACCCGTTGCAACGCCTACGCCCATGTGAGCAAGGCCTGCATTTTCCATTACTGCGGTTACGTCTGCGAAGTCAAGGTTTACAAGACCCGGTATAAGGATAAGATCGGAGATACTCTGAACGCCCTGTCTGAGCACGTCGTCTGCGATCTCGAAAGCATTCTTGAGTGTGATCCTCTCTGTGCTTACGTTCTTGAGCTTCTCGTTAGGTACGATAACGAGGGAGTCTACATACTGCTTGAGCTCCTCGATACCTGCCTCTGCCTGCTGCATGCGGTGCTTGCCCTCAAATGCAAACGGCTTTGTAACGATAGCTACGGTAAGTATGCCCAGCTCTCTTGCGATCTTCGCAACGATCGGAGCTGCGCCCGTACCCGTACCGCCGCCCATGCCTGCGGTAATGAATACCATATCTGTATCTTTGAGCGCCTCCTGGATCTCCTCGGTGCTCTCTATAGCTGCCTTCTCGCCTACTGCGGGCTGTGAACCTGCGCCCTTGCCTCTTGTGATCTTTGCGCCGATATGGATCGTGCGGTCTGCCTTTGAAGCCTGCAGTACATGATCGTCGGTGTTGATCGCAATAAACTCTACGGATCTTACCTGGCTGTTTATCATTCTGTTGACAGCGTTTCCGCCGCCGCCGCCTACACCTATTACCTTAATAACAGGCAGGTTGCCGTTATATTCTTCTTCCAACTGAAAAGCCATTTTATATTCCTCCTAACGTTTAATCAACGCTTTGCACGATGATTCGATCTCCGTATAATAATCTATACTATGCTACTATACTAATTTATCACATTTACACGGAAATTTCAATATTATTTTAATAATTAAGAAAAATTCGACATATCGCTTAAAAAATGACACCGTTTTTATACAATAATTACAGAACTGTAACAAAAGTCGTGCCGTATTTTCAAACCCCGAATTATTTCCGGCGGATAAGTAACAGCATATTTATCACCGGTAACTACAGCAAAGCAAAAAACACATCACCGCCGCAGTCACTCATCATAGTTTGTTCCGTATTCGCCCGTGATATTCCCGTCGGGGTTTTCTTCGCTGTAGTAATAGCCGTCTTCCTGATACTCGTCGTAATAGTACTCATCGTCGTTATCCTCGCCGGTTGATTCCTCTCCTCCGGACGACGAACCCGACTCCTCCGATGTTGTAGCTTTCCTTACGCCCTGATTTGAAACGGTATAATCATCATAATTATCATTCTCGTGTTCCGACGACGCAGTCTGTGACGAGGTGACGCGGCTTTCCGCAGAAACTGTATTGGAATAGATCGGAGTAAAGTAAGATACTTTTTTGTCTCCGCTTGAAAGCGAAACGTCAAGGTCACCCTTATCGGCTGCAGTAAGCTGATTGTTGATTATCGCCATTGCTGTTCTGAGTTTATACCCGACGTTTTCGGGCAGCCCGATATGTATGGTTATCCTGTTATCGTAGTTGAGCTTTATGCTTGCCGCATTCGAAATATCAATGCCGTAGATATATGGCACGTTGTTTTCGTTTATGTTGGCTATGACCTCTTCGAGGATCTGTTTTGTTGTTTCTTTCTCGAAGCTTATGTATTTGCCAACCTCCGTATCGGTGACTTTAAGCCCCTTCAGCAGAGGGATAGTCGAAAGCTGGTTCGGGTTTATCTCGAGGACTCTGCCCTTCTCGCTGATGATCGCATACCCTCCGTTCACGGCTACTTCATACGACGGAACGGCAGGTTCGATCCTGATTATCCGGGTACCGGGTATCTTGTATGTTATTTCCGCATTCTCGATATACGGAAGATTATCTACTATGTTTTTGACTGCTGCTTTTTTCCTTACGGTAAAAATATTGCCTTTCAGCTTCAGCCCGCTCTGCGCTATTATTTCTCCCTCGCTGTACGGTACACGCTCTGCGTTCTCGACAACGATCTCGTTTGTTCTGAAGATCACATTGAACGAAAGCAGCCCCGCTATGCCTATCATCAGGAAGAACGTAAGTATATAGCTTATACGCGCTCGCCTTTTCCTCTGAGATCTTGTAAGCTCTTTCGGCTTCGACCTGGGCGCAGGTGAATATTGTTCCTGTTCTCGTTGACGCCTGCGGTTTTTGTTTTTTCTCTTATCATTTTTTCGGTCACGTTCACGCTCTTTCTGAGAATTGGCAACATAACCGTAGCGTGAGCGAAAGTAATCGTCGGGATTATGTTTTATCTGAGGGGGATCGATGAAGTTTGAAAACCTCTGTACCGACGTATAATTATAATACCCGTCGTAGTCTCCGGAATACTCGTCGTCGGCAGCATGCAGATCGCTCTCCGTAAGCTCGCCTATCTCGGGACGTATCTGAGGAGGTTCGTTCTCCAGAAAGAACCTGCCGGACGACGTCATGTTATAAAAGCTGTCGAACTCTTCCTCCTCGGCAGGGTCTTTGTAAGTGAGCGTCGGCTGTATTGATCTTTCGTTGAGACGCCGTTTTTTCTTCATTCTGTCCTTTTTGTTATTCTTATCCGTATTCTTTTCTTTCCTTCTGCTCACCATGTCACTTCCTTCCGTTTTGCATTCACACACGCCGTACTTCTCCGCCGAGTCCGCTAAGCGTTACTTCGATATTTTCATAGCCTCTGTCGAGGTATTTAAGCCCTTCAACCGTTGTTCTGCCCTCTGCGCCGAGTCCTGCCGTGATAAGCGCCGCCGCTCCTCTGAGATCCATCGCCTCGACTTCCGCGCCGTGCAGCAGTTCCACCCCCTGAGACACCGCAACTCTGCCTTCCACTTTTATATTTGCGCCCATTCTCAGCAGCCCGCTGACATGAAGGTATCTGTTCTCGAATATATTCTCGACAAACAGCGTCGTTCCACGCGCGCCTGCGATCATCGCCATAACGGGCGCCTGGGCGTCTGTCGGGAAACCGGGGTACGGCATGGTACGCACTATCTTCGGCGCAGACAGCCTGTGCGGACTATCCATCACGATACTGCTGCCCTGTATATCGACGTCACAGCCGCATTCTTCAAAAATCGAAAGCACCGCACCGAGATGCGAAGGTATGGTGCGGTTAAGTCTTATCCTGCCGCCTGTTGACGCACAGCAGGAAAGCAGCGTTGCCGCAGCGATCCTGTCGGGTATGACCGAGTGACTTGTGCCGTGCAGCTTTTGTACTCCTTCAATGATGACAGTTCCCTCGCCTGCGCCCGACACGCTTGCACCGCAGCTGTTGAGATAATCGGCGAGGTCACAGATTTCCGGCTCTCTTGCGGCGTTGGTGATAACGGTAGTTCCCTCCGCCGTGCATGCGCATATCATAATATTCTCGGTAGCCCCCACGCTCGGGAACGACAGCGAGATATTTGCCCCGTGAAGTCCGTTCGGGGCGGTACACCTGAACACTCCGTGTTCGTCTTTTATATCCGCTCCAAGCTCGGACAGTGCTTTAAGATGAAGGTCTATCGGACGCGGTCCTATCTCGCAGCCGCCCGGGAAAGACATCTGAGCAGCACCTGTACGGCCAAGCAGCGCACCGAGAAATATGATCGACGATCTCATCTCACGCATAAGCGAATTCGGAATATCGGTTCTGCACAAACCCCGGCTGTCGCAGACGAGAGTACCGTTTGAAAAACTCACATTACAGCCGAGATACCGCAGTATATTCGCCGAACCGCTCACATCCGACAAATCGGGACAATTATGTATTATGCTTTCCTCTCCGCACAGAAGTGCTGCCGCAAGAATCGGCAGAGCCGAATTTTTCGAGCCCTGAACGCATGTTTCGCCCCGAAGCCTTTTCATACCGTCTATAACAAGACGTGACAAATACAACACCCTCTTTATGTTTAGTAGTTAGGATTAATTCGAATTTTCTTGTTCCATTTAAATTTTATGCTGTATTTGTCTTTTTAGATACTGTTATTTTCTATATTTATCGTATGTTTCGGTTATAATTTTATATATTCTCTCATTGGCGTCAATAATAGCCATCTTGCGTGCATTTGCGGAATACTCGGCAAGCTTAGCCTTATCGCTGACTATCTTATCTATCTTCTCTGTGAGCAGCTCGCCCGTGAGGTCTTTTTCTTCGATTATCTCGCCCGCATTCTGATTGACAAGCGCCATAGCGTTATGGTACTGGTGGTTCTCTGCAACATTGGGCGAGGGTATAAACACCGCAGGCTTACCCTGCGCCTGAATCTCGCTGATCGTGATTGCGCCCGCACGGCATACCACCACATCGGCTGCCGCAAGGCATGTCGGCATATTGTCAATGTACTCTCTTATATCGAGATTGCTGCACTGCGATATGTCCGTACCCTTCTCCTTGACAAGCTCGGGGAAGAAATGTCCGTACTGCCCGTATGCGTGTATATGCTGATACCTGCCGTCTTTGCCGCTTCTTGCGATTATATCGGCGCATGCTTCGTTCACCATCTGTGCGCCGAGGCTTCCTCCGAAGGAGAGCACAACGGGTCTTTCGTCAAGTCCGAGAGCCTTTCTCGATTCTTCTCTGTTCGCTGTGATTATCTCCGTTCTCACGGGGTTGCCCGTAACGACAAAGTTGCAGCCCTCTTTCATATGCTTTTGTGCGTCTGCAATGGCGAGCATAACCACCTCCGCTTTTTTTGAAAGCATCTTGTTTGCCACACCGGGGAAAGCGTTCTGCTCGTGTATAAGTATCGGAATACCCATCTCCGACGCCGCTTTAAGCACGGGACCGCTTACATAGCCGCCCGTACCTACGCACAGATCGGGCTTGAACTCTTTTATTATCTTCTTGCTTGCGGAAATAGCCGTTGCCGCACGGTAAACCGTCTTGATATTCGCTTTTATAGCGGCAGGCTTGAAGCTTCTTTTGAAGCCGCTTACTCTTATCGGCTTGAAATCAAAGCCTGCTTTCGGCACAAGACGTTCTTCCATTCCGCCCTTGTTGCCTACATATAATATCACACAGTCGGGCTGTTTCGATTTTAAATAGCCTGCGATAGCCAGAGCAGGGTTTATATGTCCTGCCGTACCGCCTCCTGCGAAAATTACTCTCATTGTATATCCTTCTTTCAGATTATTCCTTGGCAATATTTGCCGAACGTGATATATTGAGCACAATGCCCATCTGGGCAAGCAGCATTATCATTGACGAACCTCCGTAGCTGAAAAACGGAAGGCTGATACCCGTATTGGGCAGCCAGTCGGTTATTACGAGTACGTTAAGCACCACCTGAAGTCCTATCTGAGCCATCAGACCGACGCCGAGCAGCCGTCCGAACATATCTTTCGCCCTGCTGCATATGCGTATACCCCTGTACACAAGTATCGCGAACAGCGTAAGCACGATAGCCGCTCCGATAAATCCAAGCTCCTCACAAACGATCGCAAACACAAAGTCGTTCTGCGGTTCGGGGAGATAGAGGTATTTCTGACGTGACTGACCGAGTCCGAGACCCCACATTCCGCCCGAGCCTATTGCATATAGGGAGTTTCTTGTCTGCCATGTAGTCTGCCACATTTCGTTTGTTGTGTATTCGAGCGCCTGACCCCAGCCGTCCATTCGGCTCATAGCGTAAGTGAGCTTTCCCGTTGTTGCAAGCAGCAGCACAAGCAAAGCTACCGCGCCTCCTGCGATAATAAAGTACTTCATCGGCAATCCCGACAGGAACAGCATAAACGCAACAATCAGCAGACAGATTACTATACCCGAATAGTGAGGTTCAAGGTACAGCAGCAGTCCCGTAACGCCGAGAACCACAAGCGCCGGCATAACTCCGTATTTGAGCGTATGCATCTTTTTGTAGTATATCGAACCCCAGTTCGCAAAGAAAAGTATAAGCGCCAGCTTGCAGACCTCTGACGCCTGAATACTGAATATTCCGAGATTAAGCCATCTTTTCGGCGCGTTATCCTCGGTGGGTATTAAAAGGACTATAAACATCAGCAGCCACGCCGCAGCCATTGCGAACGGCGCCGCTTTATGATAATAATGATAATCCACAAACGACACGGCAAACATAGCCGCAAGTCCCAGAAGGGCGAACAGAACCTGTTTTTTGATGAAATAATAGCTGTCGCCGTATCGGTGGTACGCATACGGATAGCTTGCCGAGAACATCATTATAAGCCCTATTACAAGCAAAAGCATAAGCAGCCCGAGAAACGTCAGATCAAGCCCTTCGCCGATCGCCAGAAATTTAAATTTCTTTTTGGTTCTCGGCCGCTTATGTACGGGTATCCGGTTTTGCGGGGGAGCTTCCGGTTTTCTTTTCCTCTCGGAAAAGCTTTTCAGATCATAGTTTGTATAGCTTGGCAGCATATTTTCTCCTCCTGAAGGAATGAGTAAAAAATGAAATAAAATAAATTCCGATTCCGAACTTACTTCACCACTCCGAAAAGGAACAGCAGCAGCGATCCGATTCCCATTAAGAATGTTACACCGCTGAATACAAGAACTATCTTTACCTCGTTCCATCCGTTCATCTCAAAATGGTGGTGGATCGGGGTCATCTTGAATATTCTCTTTCCGTGCGTCGCTTTAAAATACGTTACCTGCAGAATAACCGAGAACATCTCGCACAGATATATAATGCCGAGCGGAAGGATAAGTATAGGCAGATCGAGCGAAAACGCCATTGCGCACACTGCGCCGCCGAGGAAAAGCGAACCCGTGTCGCCCATAAATACCTTTGCGGGGTTGAAATTCCAGATAAGGAAGCCCAGACAGCCTCCTGCGATCGCAGCGCAGAAAATATTCATCTCCTGATTGCCGCTGACGCCTGCCATTACCATAAAGAACGACGCTACGAACATAGTTACCGAACCGTTTAGTCCGTCGATACCGTCGGTGAGGTTCACCGCATTGACCATGCCTACGATTATCAGTGCAGCAAGCGGATAATAGAAAAGTCTCAGATCTATCGTTCCGACAAACGGAATGATCGTTTTTGTGTCGTCGCCGTATATTCTCATGACAATAAGATATATGATCGCAACGGCAAACTGCAGCGCAAGCTTCTGCTTTGCGT
Source organism: uncultured Ruminococcus sp. (assembly GCA_902797065.1). Lineage (GTDB taxonomy): Bacteria > Bacillota > Clostridia > Oscillospirales > Acutalibacteraceae > RUG592. The sequence goes on along the minus strand of CADBRK010000247.1, from coordinate 1,239 downwards.
TAAGTCCGAGATTGCGCTTTTTCTTGATGGAAATAAAATCATCGACAAAGCCTATTGCGCCGTACAAAAGCGACATAAGGAATCCGCCGATAAGCTGAGCCATTTTCAGCTTGTTGACAATTATCTCGTCGGACGCCATTCTCAGGCAGACAGTCGTCATCGCAATAGCAATAAGAGTACTGCATATAAACATGATCCCGCCCATCGTGGGAGTATTCTGTTTGCTCTTATGCCAGGAAGGACCTATCTCTTTGATAGTCTGACCGCACTTTACCTTAACAAGGAAAGGTATAAGCTTGCTGCCGATAAGTGATGAAACAATAAACGAAATTATCGCCGCCTCAAACGACCAAATTCCCGTTGCCATAATATCCCCTCTTTTTCTGTTCTTTTATTTTGTTATTCTTTTTTTAATTACATTACCGTATCGTCAATATCGTTGTTTCCGAAGTAAACCGTAACCACCGTACCGGGCGTTACCAGTTCGTTCGGGTCAATACTCTGCGCATACGAGTATACGGTATCAAGCTCCACCGAACCCGAGAAGCTTATGTTGATATTGTAATCGTAAGCTATCTCGTTTACCTGCGCCACCGTCAAGCCGGTAAGATCGGGAACCGTCTCCGTTTCTTTGGTGCTGTTCTCCGTTGTATACAGCACTACCTTTCCGCCTCTCGGAATAGACGCACCCGCCTGCGGAACCTGCGCAACTACGGTGCTGCCTTCGCCGCATATATACGCCTCGAAGCCGTCCGCCTCAACTGCCGCAACCGCTTCGTTGAGATTCATAGACAGATATGTGCCTGCGGCGGTATCAACGTATTTCAGCTCTTCGTCGGTGTACTGCGCCTCTATTCCGAGATAAGGGCATATCTCCGACATTATACCCGCAAACACGGGCGCTGCGACCTGAGAACCGTAATATGCGTCGCCCGTGGGAGTATCGAAATACACAAGCAGCGCTATCTGAGGATCATTTGCGGGCGCATAGCCGCAGTACGAAGCGATGTAGTCTTTCACATTCTTTTTGCGGCTGTTGCCGATCTTCTCGGAAGTACCGGTCTTTCCGCATATTCTGTAGCCTGCTACGTATCCGTTCTTTGCCGTACCCTCTGCGGCATTCTTTTCAAGTATCTGTGATATTTTATCCGCCGTATCCTCGGAGATCACCTGACGCTTTACAACAGGCTCCGTCGTTTCAACAACATTACCGTTGGCGTCAAGTATCTGTTTTACAAG
>CADBRK010000246.1 GCA_902797065.1 uncultured Ruminococcus sp. | reverse complement strand
TGAAACGCTCACGCAGGAGAAAAAAGAAAACGAACAAAAGCTCAATGCCTCTCAAACCGAGCTTGACAGCGAAGAATTGAAAGGTCTCGACGTTAAGCTTGAAGCACTCCGGGGCGAATCCGAGAAACTTTCTGCAGAAGAAAAAAGCTTGATTGACCTCACAGCCGGATATAACAAGATCGGCGAAAGCGAGAAAGCCCTCGACAGATCAAAGGATACTTTTATAACAGAACTTGATCGCTGCGCCGAAGCCAAGGCTCGCTATGCAGGTAAATACGCTGGGTTTACGGAATATCAAAAGACAATGCTTTCGCTCATGCAGCAGCAGACAGCCGCCAAAGAAACACAGCTTGCAGAAAAGCAATTTCGGTTTAACGCACTTGAGGACGCAGGCGAGAGAGTTATCAAGGCAGAAACCCGCCTGAAAGAGATCACCGCCCGGCAGAAAGACATCGGAGATATTCGGAAAGGCAAGAAAGAACTTGACAGCCTTTCAGAAACAATATCAGCCGAAGCAGCCCGGCTCGCAGAGTGTACCGAAAGGGCGCTTCAAGCAAATAACGAGCACAGCGCCGCATATAATCTGTTTCTCGGCAATCAGGCAGGTCTGCTTGCAAAGGAAAGCCTTAAAGAGAATATGCCCTGCCCCGTGTGCGGTTCGCTCTCTCACCCGAAGATAGCAATTCTGCCCGATCATGCGCCCGACAAGAGTACGGTAGACAGCCTTAAATCAGCGGCAGACAAAGCGGAAGCCGAGCGTACCGAATGCGAAAAAAATATAGGAACTTTGCAGGCAACATATAATTCACAGCTTGCTGCATTGAACAACTCCGCAAAAGAACTGTTCGGCGAGGAATACACATTTGAAATGTTTGATTCCTTTGTCTCATCAAAGACCGCCGCACTCGACAGCGAACTTATCGAATGCAAAAAAGAATTACAGACAGCAAAAGACGATAAGCTTCTCAGAGACACCCTTTCCGGCGAAATCGCCGAAGATAAAAAGACAATAGAAGCAGAACTAAAGAATAACAGCGAACTTTCGGAGAACATCGCAAAACTGGAAGAAAGATCGGAGAACTTCAAAAAAGCGTACACAGAGTTTATTGCCGTAACTGCGCCGCAGAACTGCGCAAAGCTGGATATAACACATAATACGGACGACAGCTTTACGATAATCCGCAACGAAAGCGAACCATCTTCAGAAGACGCCGACGACAGTCTGCACAGATTCAATGAGGCTTATCTGGAATGCGAAGATCAGCGCACCGAGCTTGGAAACCTTATACATACATTCATTGAAAAAGGGCGTGAACGTTTCGGGGAAGATTTCAACATGCAGAATGCCCCGCTCATGATAAGCGAGGATCTCAAAAATACACGTGACCGCATTGAGTCGATGAATAATGACATCAACACAGTGAAGAGCATGATCGAAGTAAAAGCCACTCTCGAGAAGAAAGTCAAAGACTTGGAGAATGCTGTCAGGGAATGCGAAAAAGGTATCGGCGACGCAAATAACAAGCTGACTGCATACACCGCCAAAAAAGAGCATTCCGACAAGGAATACGGCAAACTCAGAGAAAAACTTACGCACAATACAAAAGCAGAAGCAGAAGAGATTATCTCGCTGAACAACAGCCTTATCTCACAGCACGACAGCAAGCTTAAAGCACTCGCTCAAGATGTACAGGGCATTTCGGACGTGATCAACACGCTCGGCGGCAAGATCAGACAGCTGAGAGAAAGCTTCGACGAATCATATCTGCTCGATTTGGACGAACAGGAGCAGATCCTCGCCGAGATAGAGTTAGAGCAGAAAACACTCGATCAGAAGCACACCGGAATCAAAGTCCGTATAAAAAACAACACTCAGCTTCGCACGTCTTTGGCTGTTGAGTCGAAGAGAGAGGATCAGCTGAGAAATAGATTCACCATGATAGAAGAGCTTAACCGTGCCATAAATGCAAAATCAGCACAAGGCTCCGACGCAGGCAAGATCAGGCTCGAAACATACGTTCAGGCAATGTATTTCGACAAGATAATCGACTTCGCAAATATAAGGCTTTCGGCCATGACAAACGGACAGTACGAACTCATACGCAGAGATAAAGCGCTGAAAAAGACTAATCAGACAGGTCTTGACCTTGACGTCATCGACCACTACAACGAAACCACCAGACCCGTTTCTTCACTATCGGGCGGCGAGTCGTTCAAAGCAAGCCTTGCTCTTGCGCTCGGGCTTTCCGACGAAATACAGCATTCACAGGGCGGCATAACGCTTGACACCATGTTCGTTGACGAGGGCTTCGGCTCGCTTGACGACGAGTCGCTTCAAAGCGCGCTGAGAATGCTCATGGAGCTGACGGGCGAATCCGACGGTTCGCACAAAGGCAGACTTATCGGAATTATATCTCACGTAAGCGACCTGAAAAAGAAGATCGACAAGCAGATCGTTGTAACAAAAGACAGAGACAACGGCAGCAATGTCGAGGTTATCGGGTAAGATTTTTCCGTTACACATTTCTCATTCAGACCGTGCAAAAAGTCAGATAGAACGTTAAAACGGCTTATCCGTCCTATCTTGCTACCCTCCCTCAGTCAGCACAGCTGACAGCTCCCTCGTTGAATGAGCCTGAATTTTACCGCATTTTATGCGGTTTTATTGCCTCCCTCGTGAGGGAGGTGGCACGTGAACGCTTTAGCGTTCACGTGACGGTGGGAGTATAATTAATTGTTGTTTCAACCACGTTTTTGCACGGTCTGCATCCTCATTTCTAACTCCTCATTCCTCATCCATACTTTAAAAAATGAGCCGGCTGAAAACCGACTCATTTTCTCATTTTGTTAAATTGCCGATACCTGCAGATCGCCCGTACCTGTTTTTACTCTGTACGAATACTCCGCCTCGCCGACGGTATATGAATTTTTCTTCGTATCGACATACGTATTCATTTTTCCGCCCCTTGAAGAGAAATCCATCTTATACCCCACGCCGCTTGCGATACCCACGGTAATATTGCCTTCATCGGACGTTAATTCCGTCTCGGGGGCATATACATTCTCGCATAAAACAGTACCGCTCTTTGAGTTGACTTTCACTTTCTCGCAGTTGAGGTTTTTCAGCACGACTTCTCCGTTGGTGTTGATATTAATGCTTTTCATATTGTTGGCTTTTACAACGGGAATACGGATTTCAAGCTTCTTGTAGGCGTCCGTTATCTTTACGTCCTCACTCTCCAGGAAGAAAAACGAAAATTCCGTACCCTCATACTTATACGAAAGTCTTTCGTCCTCTCTGAGCTGGCGTGTAGCAGCTTCTTCAACAAAATAGCTGTCGCCGTCATAAGCGATGATCTCGACCCTGCCGCCGTACCAATCGACATTTATGGTGTTAATGTCGTCGGGCGGATAATACTCTCCCATAGCGTAATACAGCGACATATCCGTCGGATCGTAATTCGCAAGCTTAAGCATATCGTCGTATTCCGAGCCTGTAAGCATGGTACACAGACCGTTCATAAGCATGATAAGAGAGATAAAAACTACCGAAAAGCCCGACAATACAATACCGCGAAGCTTCATGATTATGCTATGATCTCACCGTAAACAAGGCCGCCTGTAAGACCTGCAGCGTTAGCCTCGTCGGTGTCGATATGCATAGCGGCTGCGAAGTCGCTTCTTACTCTTACAACAACATCGCCGAAGATCGTCTTTCTGCCTGTGCCTGCGTCTACTTCTACAGATACTACCTGCTTGTCTTTGAGTCCGAACTCCTCTGCCTCTGCAGGTGTGAAGTGGATATGTCTCTTAGCTACGATAACGCCGCAGTCAACCTCTGCTTCACCGCACGGACCGATAACCTTGCAGCCGGGTGTGCCTGCAATGTCGCCGCTCTCTCTGATCGGAGGCAAAAGACCCATTTTTCTTGCGTCCGTACATGATACCTCGACCTGTGTATCCTTTCTGAAAGGTCCTAAGATGGACATAACAAGCTCGCCCTTGGGACCTACTACCTTTACCTTTTCTTCACAAGCAAACTGACCGGGCTGTGAGAGGTCTTTCTTGTTGGTGAGAGTCTTGCCCTCGCCGAAAAGTGTTGCAAATAATTCCTCTGTTACATGAATATGACGTGCCGAGGTTTCAACCATTACTTTCATTTTAAATCACCATTCCGTTATTATTAAATTACCGATACACGGTTACTATTATTTTACACCCAAATCATAAATAATGCAACGTGTTTGATTATATTTCTATTAAAATTTTACACGAATGTTGTAATGAAAATTTTTTTGTGGTAAAATTCTATTATCAAAACGAAAGAGTGTGATAATATGTACGAGAATTGGGACGACTTGAGATCTGCCTGTTATAAATGCACAAAATGCGGTCTGTGCGAAACCAGAACCAACCTTGTTTTCGGTGTCGGCGATCCCAACGCCGAAGTAATGTTTATAGGCGAAGGTCCGGGCGAACAGGAGGATCTGAAGGGCGAACCGTTCGTCGGCAGAGGCGGTCAATTGCTTGACAAAATGCTTGCGGTCGTCGATCTCAACAGGAACCGGAACATCTACATTGCAAATATGGTGAAATGCCGCCCTCCAAAAAACCGTGACCCCAAGCCCGAAGAACAGGATCAGTGCATTAACTGGCTACGCAATCAGGTTAAGCTGATACGCCCCAAGATAATAGTATGTCTGGGCAGAATATCCGCCATGCGCGTTATAAAACCCGACATAAAGATCACCCGTGAACACGGCATTTTCTTTGAACGCAAGGGTACTCTGCTTATGGCTACTCTGCACCCTGCGGCGCTGCTGAGGAACCCCAACAACAAACCTGCCGCCATGGAGGACTTCTTCAAGCTAAGAGACAAGATAAACGAGATCTGCGACAATACGTACGATAAAACGGAGGGCTAACTCATGGGATTTATGGGACTTGCGGTAGTCGGTATTCTTCTTGCGGCGCTGGCAATTGCAGCATTGATCATGATAATATGCTATGTGCTGGCAATAGTTCTCGGGATGAAGGGTCACAAAATTGCTGCTGTTGTTTTTACATCGATAGGAACCGTCATACTCGCAGGTCTTGTGACTGTCGGGATACTGGTTTTTATGCCGAAAAATATTACAATTCAAAAGCCGGACGGCAGCGAATTTAAAATAATCGAAACAGAAGCCTACGCATTCTCAAATGCGATAACGAACAAGGATATAGAAGCCGTACAGTCATTACTCGGCAAATATCCCGACCTTGTTTACTACAAAGGGATTAACGGACAATGCGCCGCAGACGAAGCGAGTACTACTCTCGACATAGGACTTACGCGTATAATACTCGATCACGGAGGACAATTTGACGGAGAATTTGAACATCGCGACAGTATCTACAATTATTCTCTCGAATACTTTTTCTCAACAGTTATGGGCGTCCGATCAAGCAAAGAAATAAACGATATGGTAAAGTTTATGCTCGATAACGGCGCGCAGGTCAATTTTGAAGACAAATCTCACCCGAACGCGCTCTTCAGGGCTGTATGGTATATAGTTGCGGACGGTTCCGTCGATGATACAGACATAGAGCTGCTGCAAATGCTTATCGATCACGGAGCAAGTATTTCAGAAAAAAGCACGGATTATTACCCGAAGGAATTTCTTGAAATGGTTGCGGAACAATACGGAATTTCCGACGGCGATCAAGGATATGAAAAAGCAAAGCAAGTATTAACACGCTGATAAGTAACCCCGAAGGTACGCCGCAATCTGTCCTTCGGGGTGTGTTTTATGCTTTATCTATGTTTTTCTTGATCTGCTCGAACGTTACTCCGTACTTTACGGCAATATCTCTTGCGTAGCTTACGCCCTGCGGCGGCGCAATGCTTACCCTGAACGATCTCGCGCCGTTCTCTACGCCCGTTACAAGACTTTCAACCTTGCTGTCACCTTCGGAATCGCTGTTGAGTACGTCAAGGTTACGCGCAAGCTCGTGCATATGTGTGTTGAATATCGTTCTTGTGCCGATGTACTTCATCGCCTTAACCACGTCTTTTGCTATGTACAGACCCTCTGCGACGTTTGTCGTTGCAAGGCTCTCGTTGAACAGAAGCAGACTTTCGTCAGTAGCAACGCCGAATATCTCGGCAATTCTCTGCGACTCTTCGCCAAGTCTGCCCAGGTCTACGGTGTCGTTCTCATCTGCGGGGAAGTGAGTATATATATTGTCGCACGGGCTGAACCTGAACTCCTTTGCGGGTACATATATGCCGTTCTGCGCAAGAAGGAACGCAAGCCCTACAGCCTGTGTAAAGGTAGTCTTTCCGCCTCTGTTCGGACCCGTCATGATGTATATCCTGCCCTTGTCGGAGAATTCAAAGTCGTTGTCGATTATCTCGAACTCCTCGCCCTGTGTGCGCTTTATCGCAAGCTTGAGGTTATAGATACCCTTTGTATAAATCTCCCTGTTCCTTGTCGGAAGAACCTCGGCTTTGCAAAGCGTGATGTTCTTCGCCTGTATCTTCTCGATAAGCTCCGCCCAGCGGATATAGAATATGATCTCGGGCACAAGCGACACAAGCGTAAAACCGCTGATACCGATATACTTCTGCAGCGTGTTCTTTATCTCCTTGACGATCTTCTTGACGATCGCCGTGACTGTCTTTGTAATATTGGAGGAAAGCTGATCCGAACCTGTCGGGGCTTCGGTCTTCTGAATGCTGTGTATATCGTTCTGAGGGCCTATAACGAGTCTGCCCATACCGATCTTGCCCGCCTTCTGGTTCTGCGGGTGGAACGACTTCATGCTTGTGAACGCCGTACCCGAGTAGAGTTCATCTTTCTCGGCGGTGAAGTTCATGAAGTTTTTCAGAATACCGCTCTCGGTTATGATATGCGTATTGAGTGAGATTATGCCTGCTTCGCTCGGTCTGAGCATGCTGTCAAGGTTTACGCCGATCGTGATACTCCTGATACGCTGCGCCTTTGACATAGCGTCGGCGATGTCCTGCTTGATCTGCGGAAAGCCCGTGTTGTCGTGAATATCGGTCACGATCTCTTTGAGCCGCAGCAAGCCCTCGGAGCGTATATCTATGTTTTCGAGAGAAGCTTTTATGCTTGTTATGCAGTTAACATAGCCGTCTATCTCACGCAGACGGTTGATAAGCTGCCAGAGGTCGGAAGCGTCCGTGTCCTTCTGGAACTTCTCGATCTCACGAAGGTCGGCAAGGTTTGCAAGAAGTTCGCCAAGCTGTGTTCTCAGGCCGGGATTTCTGAGGAGATCGTCGAAGATGTCGCCTCTGTACTTGATAACACGCTCGTCGTCGGTGATGTTTGTCATAAGGTTCTTAATGCTGTTGCGCTCGAATATCTCCTGTGTGAGATTCTCGCATATGTAATCAACCGATAGATCGTTGATCGCCTGAGGTGTGAGAGTGTTGTACTTTACGTCAATGTTCTCGGGGTGAAGCAAGCTGAAATCCATAATAAAATCCTCCGTTCCAAAAAATCAATTTATCTTTATTCCGCCTATGTTTTGATGTTATGTCTATATTATAACCCCGTAATCTAAAGACAATCTTAAGAAACAGAAATTTATTCGGATTTTTTGAAACATTAGACTTCTGTGTTTAATTCATTTACATAACTCGCAACACGCCGAAAAGTTTCAGCTGTCTGTCTCCGTCCGCTCCCCGTTTACTTTGAGGAACTCCCTCACCTTACGCTTCTGAATCTCGGCGGCGGACAAACGCTCGGTGTCTCATTTTATAAACACATTCAGACGAGGGTAAAAATTCGGATGAATAATCAAAGCCGGTGTGCATATTGCCTGTCGGCGCTTGCCGACCGACCCCCAAGGGCGGTACGGCAGAGCCGCATTTTTTTGCCTTTGTCTATGTGTGTGTGTGTACCTGTAGGGTACACACACACATTGTTTCTTTGTTTTCTTTGTTATCTGTTGCCCTTTGTATGCCCATTGCCTGCCATTTGCCTGCCCTTTGTTTGCCCTTTGTTTGCCCTTTGCTTGCCGTTGCTTTGCCCTTTGATTGTTTTTTACTTCCAAACTTGCAGCAGCATTCATAGAGTTGTAACTAAAAATAATTACGCATTACGCATTCAGATCGTGCAAAAGTCATAGGACAGCATGTGAGACTGATTTCCCGTCCTATCTTTTTACCCTCCCTCAGTCAGCATAGCTGACAGCTCCCTCTGTGAGGAAGCCTTCTGTTTTTGCCGCATTTTATGCGGCTTTTTACTGCCTCCCTCGTTGAGGGAGGTGTCACTGAGCGCTTTAGCGGTCAAGTGACGGAGGGAGTATTAAATTAATTTCAACTATGTTTTTGCACAGTCTCAATTCATCATTATTAGTCAGACGCAGGCATTATTTTTGATTCTCAATAAAGTATGTGTGCGAATTGCCCGTCGCCGCGTGGCGACCG
>CADBRK010000245.1 GCA_902797065.1 uncultured Ruminococcus sp. | reverse complement strand
CAAAATCCGAACATAGACTATTTACCGCTCCGCTTCGTTTCGCTCAACGCAGCTTTTTTCAGAGCACGAACTCTACAATATATTATGCGGCTGTATGATCTCCGCTTCTTTCATCGACGTAAGCTTATTGCCGAGTGTTCCGCATTCCATATAGATCGTCTCAATATTATCCAATTCCGCAAGACGCCTGATCGTCTCGAGGCTGTTCTCTATATCGTCTGCGTCGCTGTGATAGAGAAATATCTCCAGCGCAGACTTGCGGCTGTTCCATATATCCTGCATACGGCGGCAGTATTCGTCTATGATCTCGGCGTCGTCGGTCTTTTCGATCTCATGCGTCAGGCTCAGAAGCTGTTCCGACGTATCTTTGCACAAAAAATACTCCGTAAACGACAGCGCAAGGATCGCTCCCAGCATCCCGAATGCTATCCATACTCTTGTCATAACTTCTCACTTCTCTTTACTATGGTATACTGCCCCTGTTCGTTCATTGTCATTATAAAAACATCCTTTATGTCGAAGTTTTTCTTTCGTACAATGCGCTGCACCTTCTCTTTTGTAGTGCCGCACAGCCTTACTCCGAAATCCGAGATCGAGCCGTCGCTTATCACGACTGTTTCGATACCTCCGGCGGCGGGGGTAAGCTTCAGATCGCTTATTTTCGGAGTATCGCATTCGGGCTTTTTCATAATGCTCATCTGTCCGTTTGTCTCCACTATGGCGTACATGACCTCGTCGAGAGAAAACACATCCTGCTGCCTGAGCGACTCGGACAGTTCGTCAACGCTCATTCTGAGCCGCTTTAACTCATGCTGCACGACCTTGCCCTTGTCTATCACAACAATAGGGCTGCCGCTGATGAGCTTACGCAGGAACGGGCTTTTTATCATAACGGCGGAGATCATTATTTCGCATACCACAAGCACCGTCATGGGTATCAGCCCGCCGAGGAGCGGCTTCGAGGTGTTTTCGACCGCTATCGAAGCAATATCCGAGATAAGCATTGTCACAACAAGCTCACTTGTCTGAAGTTCGCTGATCTGCCGTTTGCCCATCAGGCGTACCGCTGCCAATATAGAGGTATATAAGATCACGGTTCTTATTACAGCTATAAACATAACATCACCCTATGTTATTCTTACCGTTTACTCGGTCAATATACGCGCAGAACATACTGTTGCGGGATTTTGCTGTAAGAGAACACATTCTTTAATCGGGAAAACAAATTGCAGACACATAATGTTTTCCGAAATATCCTTAACCTATGTAAATAATTTTAATTTATTTTACGGAAGTTGCATATTTATACGCAACTTTCCTCGCTTTTTACGGGATTAGTGAAAGCACTTTAACGCCGGGGTGTACAGTGTCCGATAAGCGATGAGTAATGAGCAATGCGGAATCATGCCGCAAGCTTAAAGGCAAGAAAATTGAAAACCGAGTACAAGTATTGTCATCGGCTGGGAGCCGTCCCCGACGGACACTATACGCCGGGCGGCAGTTCTTCGCCCGGGGCGGACTGATAAAGCCTGAAAAACTGCATTGAAAGCCGACTTTTGAATATAAACTATCAAAACGGGGCGGACAGTTACAAAGAGGGCAGTCACAAGGGCGGACAAAAGGGCGGTCAACACAGAGCCGAAAAACCGCAGTATCAAGCCGAATTCGAGCACCGAAACCGAAAACAGGGCGGACAATACGGCGGTCAAAAGGGCAGCAAACAATAATGAAAATATACAGCCATTTCCTTTGAAGAGGAAAGGCTGTAATGAACGGGGGGAGAACGGTATAAACATAGATAATCGGCTGAGAGAAGAATTGTTGTTCTTCTCGGTAAACAACAAGAAAAATGTAAATGCTTTTGCGGTGTACACATTTCTTTTGATGAAAGCAAACCACACAAGATCAGAATTTCGGGATAGGAAGTCCGGCGGTATGATTTGCGTTGAGCGTGGTCAGACTATGACCTCAACCCCGGCGATCTCCGGGGCAACGGGGTTAACCGAGAAGCAGGTGCGAACAGCCGTCCGGAAACTGATCGACACAAAGCGCATCTCGAAGAAATCTACAAAGCACTACACAATATTTACTCTTCTGAATTACGATCGTGCAAGCAAGCGAAAAAAAGAACAAACCGAAAGCACCGGCAATGATTCCGGAAGAAAAGCAGATCGGGAGTATTACGAGTATCTTCTCCGTGAGATACAGATACGAGAACTAAACGACGAGGAACGAGATTTTTTCAACAGCTATTACAATTATTGACAATCCGGACTGTGTAAAAACACGATTGTGATAAGCTCCCGGATTATTATTCTGCTCCATCTTCTCCGGAAACCGAAAAAATCGGGAAATCGGGAAAAATGAGGGTAGGTTTGTAAAGTTATATATATAAATAAATTTTTAAAAAATACCCTTATTACGGATATATAAATATAGGAAACTCTACAAAACATCCCCCGATATTCCCGAATTCCCGAAAATTCCCGATTTTTTGTTTTAGCACAGTTTTCTCGTTTTCAATTTCCCAACTTTCTTCTCTCCAAACTAAGGAACCACTGAATAGATCACGTCCTGCGGACTGAGCACCGGATTTGCTTGCATCTTTATTCTCGCCTGCCTGAAAATCCGGCAGCGCAACTTCGGCACTCGATTTGATCAGTGCCTCCCTGAAAAATTCCGCATTTCCGATCTCTGCTTTCTTAACACTCCGTTCATATCCGTCAAACACTTTATTCATAAATAGTTTAAAGATAATCGGTTGAGTTCTGTCTTAAAATCGTTT
>CADBRK010000244.1 GCA_902797065.1 uncultured Ruminococcus sp. | reverse complement strand
ATCGGCTCCCGAATCCAGCCCCTGCACTTTGTCCTCAATATCCGATTTGGCTGTCAGCATAAGTATCGGTACGGAAATGTGATTTTTTCGAATGCTTTTTGCAACTTGATATCCGTTTTTCTTCGGAAGCATTATGTCGAGGATTATCAGGTCGTAAACATCAAGCAGCGCATACTCCTCGCCGCTTTCGCCGTCATAAACAGCCTCCGCTTCAAATCCCTTTGCCTGAAGCATGAGCTTCAGCGAATCCGCCAGCGTGTGTTCATCCTCTATGATAAGTATTTTCAAGCAGATCACCCCTCGGCAGGCAAGCGCCTGCATGCATTGTGCGTTATTGTGTTATGCAGTTACGGTACGCAAATCAGTAATTCATAATCTCTGTATATTATAATACATCATTTTACTGAATTCAAGCTGAAAAACCTGTATGAATGCCGCAAAAAAATATTGCGTTACTTAAAAATTTTTCAGTATCAATTCAGCATACACGAGTATAATCAAGTCATAGGCTATACCATACGCAGACTGTACAGCCGGCTACAGATCAGTCTGCGTGTGATGCCTAAAACCAGAAAAAAGCAGGTGAAATTATGAATTTCAGACACGAGGTAAAGCATGAGATCAATCTGTCGGATATGATGATAATAAGGAGCAGGCTTAAAGCAGTTGCTTATCCCGATCCGCATACCATCGACGAAAAATATGTAATACGCAGCATGTATTTTGATAATCTTGAAGACAAGGCTCTGCGTGAAAAGATCAACGGAGTGAACCGACGTGAAAAATTCCGCATACGGTATTATAACGGCGATACTTCGGTTATTCATTTGGAGAAGAAAACCAAGATCAATAATCTCGGAAACAAACAGAGTGTTCCGCTGACAAGAGAGCAGGCACAGGCGATCGCAGACGGCGATATTGAATTTATGCTTGACTCGAAATATCCGCTTGTCAGGGAGTTGTATTCCAAAATGACTCTGCAGGGACTTAAACCGAAAACAGTTGTGGATTACACAAGAGAACCGTTTGTCTTTCCTGCGGGTAATGTACGTGTTACGCTCGACTATAATATCCGTTCGGGTATGCAGTGTACGGATTTTCTGGATCCCGAGTGTGTGACAGTGCCCGTTTCGGATACAATTATTCTTGAAGTAAAATGGGACGCTTTTCTTCCCGATATTATCAGAGATGCGGTATGTCTTGCAGATAGGCACGAAGGGGCATTTTCAAAATATGCCGCCTGCAGGATATACGGATAAATACAAAGTAAAAGGAGTAATATAAAATGAGTTTCAATGATATTTTTAAATCAAGCTTTTTGGAGAATATAACAAGCGTAAGTATTCTGGATATGGCTATTGCGCTTGTGCTTGCATTCGGATTAGGTATCTTTATTTTCCTTGTCTACAAAAAGACATATTCGGGCGTGATGTATTCGTCAAGCTTCGGCACAACACTTGTTGCGCTTACAATGATAACAACAGTTGTTATACTTGCGGTAACCAGCAATGTTGTTCTTTCTCTCGGCATGGTAGGCGCACTGTCCATTGTTCGTTTTCGTACTGCGATCAAAGAACCGCTTGATATTGCATTTCTCTTTTGGTCAATAGCTGTCGGTATCGTGCTTGCTGCGGGTATGATTCCTCTTGCAGTCATCGGCAGTGTTATTATCGGGGTTATTCTGCTTGTGTTTGTGAACAGGGCGTCAAGCAAGAATCCGTACATTGTTGTTATTCGCTGCGACGGTCACGACAGCGAAACAAAGGCAAAGAAGTTTCTTGACGATAAGACCGAAAGGTGTACTGTAAAGAGTAAAACCGCGCAGAAGGGCAGTGTAGAGCTTAATCTTGAAGTTCGTCTTAAAGACGATAACACGGATTTTGTAAACGAAATTGCAAATATTAAAGGTGTGAACAGCGCCGTACTTGTAAGCTATAACGGCGATTACATGGGATAAGGGTGTGAGAATATGTCTGCACATAAAAGTATAGATAAGATCTGTATTGTGATTATTGCGTTCACCCTTGTTATTGCCATCGCCTTTTGCAGCGGGCAGGCTCTGGGGATCGAAACAACGGCACATGCAATAGGTTACGAAAACAGGATTTTCGACAATTCAAAAGTTCATACAATAGATATTGTAATGAATGATTGGGACAGCTTTATTGAAAACTGCGAAAGCGAGGAGTACTCCCCGTGCAATGTTGTGATAGACGGCGAAGCGATCAGGAATGTTGGTATCAGAGGAAAAGGAAATACATCTCTGAGTTCTGTCAAAAATATGGACAGCAGCCGCTACAGCTTTAAGATAGAATTTGACCAGTATGACAACACTAAAAGCTATCACGGTCTTGACAAGCTTTGTCTGAATAATCTTATTCAGGACAACACTTATATGAAGGATTACCTTGCTTATACGCTTATGAATGAATTCGGTGTAGACTCTCCTCTTTGCAGCTTTGCTTATATAACCGTAAACGGAGAGGATTGGGGATTATATCTTGCTGTAGAGGGTATAGAAGAATCCTTTCTGCAAAGAAACTATGGAAATAACCCCGGAGAGCTGTATAAACCAGACAGCTTGAGTTTTGGCGGCGGCAGAGGAAACGGCATGAATTTCAGTATGACCGATTTTATGAATGAAAACGGAAACAATACCGATACTTCCGACTCGGAAACCGGCAAGCAGAGCTTTTCAATGTCGGAAAGACCCGACAAAGGCAGCCGTCCGAATATCTTTGGCGGCAATATGCCGGAAGGTATGGAGATGCCCGACGATTTTGATTTTTCAAATATGGATCCTTCGGAAGTGTTCGGAGAAGACGGTAAAGTGCCCGATAAAGGTGATTTCGGAGGATTTGGAGGTATGGGCAGCGATGATGTTAAACTAAAATACATTGACGATGACGCCGACAGTTATTCCAACATCTTCGGCAATGCCAAAACAGATATAACGTCAGCAGATAAAAATCGCCTTATCCGTTCTCTTAAAGCATTGTCGGAAGAAAGCGATCTTGAATCTACGGTCAATGTCGAGGAGGTTATCAGATATTTTGTTGTACATAACTTCCTTTGCAACGGCGACAGCTATACGGGAATGATGATACACAATTATTATCTCTATGAGAAGGACGGTCAGCTTTCTATGATCCCATGGGATTATAACCTGGCGTACGGCTCTTTTCAGGGGAATGACACTTCAACATCTGTTAATGCAGCGATCGATACACCTGTTTCGGGAGATATGAGCGATCGTCCGATGATAGCGTGGATATTTAACAGCGAAGAATATACGCAGATGTATCATGAACTTTTCGGCGAGTTTATTGAGAGTACAGACTTTTCGGCTCTTATAGATAAAACAGCCGATATGATAGCGGAATATGTAGAAAAAGACCCCACAAAATTCTGCACGTATGAAGAATTTGAAAAAGGTGTTGTTGCGATCTCTCAATTCTGTTCACTGCGTGCGGAAAGCGTAAAGGGTCAGCTTGACGGAACTGTTCCGTCAACATCGGAAGGACAGAAAAACGATAGTTCTTCGTTGATCGATACATCAGGGCTGAATATTTCCGATATGGGTTCAATGGGCAGCGGAGGAGGATTCGGCGGTTTTAAAGACAAAGGCAGGAGTACAGACGATAATAACGATAACGCAGAAGTTAAGCCTACAGCGAACACCAATAATATGCCCGGTATGGAAGGCGGAACACCTCCGAATTTTAACGGCGAAATGCCCGATAATTTTGACCCGTCAACAATGTTTGGCGGTGAAATGCCCGGAGGCTTTAACGGCAATATGCCCGGCGGCTTTACTCCGCCTGATAACGGGAATACCGGCAGCCCGGAGAAAACCGAAACGAACGATACTCCTAACGGCAAACAAAAAATGAGCAGTATGCCCTCAATGAACGGAATGCTTCCGCAAAAAAATGCTGCTGCGTTTATTATGCTCGGAATATCATGTGTCTTTCTTGCGTTTGGT
>CADBRK010000243.1 GCA_902797065.1 uncultured Ruminococcus sp. | reverse complement strand
AGACGCTCCCGAAAGTACGGAGAAGCCCGTAGAGGAAAATAAAGACGCTCCCGAAAGTACGGAGAAGCCCGTAGAGGAAAATAAAGATACTCCGGAGAGTACGGATAAACCCTCGGAGGAAAATAAAGATACTCCGGAGAGTACCGAAAAGCAAGCAGAGGAGAAGAAAGAAACTCCCGAAAACGGCGAAATTTCCGCAGAGGATAATAATGAGAATGCGGAGGATAAGAGATCCGGCAAGTTCAAGGAGTTCTATAACAAGGCGAAAAGCAAGC
Source organism: uncultured Ruminococcus sp. (assembly GCA_902797065.1). GTDB lineage: Bacteria > Bacillota > Clostridia > Oscillospirales > Acutalibacteraceae > RUG592. The sequence goes on along the minus strand of CADBRK010000243.1, from coordinate 5,649 downwards.
TTACCGTTATGTGGAACACGATGGACGACGGTTCCGTGCAGTTCTCCGAGAGAAAAACGGTTTCCCTGATAAAAGAAAAACCGGAGCCGGATAAACAGGCGGAAGAAGAAATTCACGAGCCTGTACCCGTTCCCGATTCGGATCCCGAGCCTGTTTTTGCCGATGAAGAAAACGCAGAGAGCAGCCAGCAGTACGGCGAAGATCTGTATAAGGATATGTTCGGCAAAGAGTCGGAGCTTGATAAATATAAGCGGCAGCTGTACGGCGATAATTATGCCGAAGATAAGCCGCAGGAAGATTCCGTTTCCGCGTTCTTTGAATCGGGCGATGACGGGCAGGCTCCGCCGCAAAGGAAGTCCGCAGCGCATATGACGGTTATCCGAAACGACGCTCCCGTGAATATCGACAGATCGGACAGAGCTTCGGTGAGAGAATCGCTCAACGTGATCGAGCAGGATCCGAGAGAAGCAGTGCTGACGCCCGAGGATAAAAAACAGGAACAGAAAAACAAGCAGGTGCTCGAAAAGTGCAGGGTGTTTGAAGGTGAATATGCCGAGCGCAAAGAGCAGCATGCTCAGGAGAGAGCGGAGCGGGAAAAGAAGAACGCCGAAGCATACGAGAAGAAATTCGGCGCCGCTAAGCACGTCGGCGAAATAGAGATAAATGATTATGAATATCCCGGTGAATATGAGTATATAAAGGTAAAGGCAGGACTTTTCTCGGAGTCCGTAAAGACCGAGTATGATTTCTACCTCGGATACTCAAAGCTGCAGAATGTCGCAAAGCGTCAGCTGAAGATCGACGACGGCAGTACCGGAAACAATAAGCCTGCCGGAGAGCAGACTCCTGCCGAGAGCAAAACGCCTGCAAAGAATGACGAAGCAAGACGTACGCCGATATATGACATAAACGACGCCATCAGCCGCGAGCTTGATGCAATAGACAGGCAGAATCCCGATTCGTTTGAGTACCGCAGCGAAGAGGAAGCGGGAAGCGTAAGGCAGCATATCCACGCAGACCTCAAACGGTACAAATCACGCTTCAGAACGGAAGCAATACTTACGGCAGCTGTGCTTATACTCTGTCTGTTCGGCGGAAAGTTCTCCGTAGGAGCAGGCGAAAACATAAACGGCGCAGGGTTAAGGCTGTTTGCGGTCATAAACTTCTTTATCTATACATTCTCACTGTATAATGTGAGAACTATCCTTAAGCACGGACTTGAGCTTTTTACAAAACGGAAACCCAACAGAGATACGACGATAGCTTTTGCCGGTATAGCCGTATGGGTGCAGTCGCTTGCGGCGATATTCGCTCCGGCGCAGTTCCTCAGACAGGGTCTTACGCTGTATTCGGGCGTTATAATGCTGGTCTTTGCGGTGAATGCTTACGGCAGATACCTTAATGCCGTAAGAATAAATATGAACTTCAGGTTCGTGTCCGATTCGTCGCAGAAATATACGGGCAAATTCTTCCACGATCAGAGAATGCTCGCAACGCTTCTGAGCGGAATGAGGAACGAAAAGTCCGAGCTTGTGTTCCAGAAGAAAACATCATTCCTGAAACATTTTATAAAGCTTTCAAAAATGCACGATCCCGGCGAGGATCTGTCGAAGAAATTTGCTTTGCCAACGCTTGCTTTTACTGTTTTTATGACGGTGGTCTACGGTGCTTTGTCGCATGATTTCTGCGAGACGCTGTCGTTTTTGAGTATTATGCTTTGCGTCTGCGTACCCGTATGCGGACAGCTGCTCGGCGCACTGCCTCTCGGAAAACTATCGAGAGAAGCTTTGCAGAACCAGTCTATGGTAGTAGGCTACCCTGCGGTAGAGAGATTTGCCGACAGCGGCGCAGTAATGATTGACGCCAAGGAGCTTTATCCCGAGGGCAGCGTTCATCTCTCAATGCTCAGGACATTCGACGACAGGCGCAAGGACGAGGCGATATTCGCAGCCGCGGCTATTATGATCACGGCAGGCGGCGCAGCTTCGGGCATGTTTGACGAGCTTGTCGGTCAGCGCATAGAGGTGCTCCCCAAAGCCGAAAATGTTATGTATCAGGACGGCAAGGGACTTATCGGCTGGGTAGACGGCGAGAGATATTTCATCGGAAACCGTCAGCTTCTGCTGTCGCACGGAATGCAGCCTGCGGATCTCGAATATGAAGAAGAGCAGAAGCAGGGCAGCCGTGAGATACTCTATCTTGCACGTTCGGGCGAGGTCATCGCTATGTTCATCGTGACATACGACGCCAACAGGAGAGTTGCGGACGCGCTCAGGCGTATGGAGGCTACGGGTATGACTCTGCTTATCAGAACTACCGACGCCAACATCACAGCGGAGAGAATCGCTGCCGATTTCGGCATTTACTATAAGAATATAAAGATCCTCGAACAGAAGAATGCAAACTTTATCCGTGACGAGATGATCGGAAAAGAAAAAGCGTCCCCTGCATTTATTGCAACGAAGGGCGGAGTTACATCGTTCGGCAGAGCGGTGAGCGATTGTATCAGGACAAGGAGCAATATCTCGTTGTCCGTAGCGATACAGGTGTTCGCAATTCTGCTTGAGCTGCTTGTGGTATCGCTGTTCGGCGTGCTGGCGAGAGTTTCTATACACACAATGCCGTGGGTATTTTTCAGTATATTCTGGATCGCCGCAACGCTTGCAGGACCTGTTATAGTACAGAAATTTCAGAAGTAATTAATACATCGGGGAATCTTTTGCTTGATTTGAAGGATTCCCCGTATATGTGAAGGAGAGTTTTTTATGCAGATAGCGCCGTCGTTTTTATCGTGCGATTTTTCAAAAATGGGTGAGGAGCTTATCCGTATGGATAAAGCGGGAGCGGATATTATTCATCTTGATGTAATGGACGGTCATTTCGTGCCGAATATCACGTTCGGTGCGCCTGTCATCAAGTGGGCAAGACCATACACCGAGCTGCCGTTTGACGTACACCTGATGATAAGCGAGCCTCACAGGTATATCAAAGACTTTGCGCAGGCAGGAGCGGATATAATCACGTTCCATGTCGAGTGTGACAGCGATATTGACGAGACGATCTCTCTTATCGAAGAATGCGGAGTAAAACCGGGGCTTGTTATCAAGCCGAATACTCCGGCGAGCGCAGTATTCCCTTATATGGAAAGGCTGTATATGGTGCTTGTGATGACAGTCGAGCCGGGCTTCGGAGGGCAGTCGTTCATGGCGGATATGCTGCCGAAGGTGCGGGAGCTTAAGGAGTACGCAAAAACCATAGGCAAGGATATTCTCATCGAGGCGGACGGCGGTATCAATGAGAACACGATCATGCAGTGCAGCGGCGCAGGGATAGATATATGCGTATCGGGTACGGGCGTGTTCAAGGCGGACGACGCAAAGGCGGCTATCGACAATCTGAAGAAATTGTGTGAATAAAAAACGGGCGGGTACATGAGTATCCGTCTTTTTTGCATAAAACAATAACAAAAAAGAAAAATCTTTTTATGTTAATGTTGACAATGTATCAATAATTGTGTATAATATCTGTAATTTAGGCGGTTAAAGTAATGATACATACGGCGGTATGCGCGTCGGCATAGATCATATTTTGACGTCCGAATGATAATTAAGCAGAAAGAAGGCGCATTTATTTTATGAGTAAAGACGAGAATGTATTTGATGAAATGGAAGAACTCGATAATATTGTAACGCTCAGTGATGAAAACGGCGAAGATCATGATTTTGAGTTTCTTGATCTTATTGAATATAAAGGCAAGGAATATGTTGTTCTTATCGAGGACGACGAGGACAGCGACGAGGTAGTGATACTTGAATACGAGGAGACAGAGGACGAGGAATCTTACATCAGCGTTGAAAGCGAAGAGATACTCAACGCCGTGTTTGAGATATTCAAGGAGAAGTTTGCAGACGAGTTTGACTTCACGGATTGATATGTCATCGTGAACAGTCGGTTGGAATTTCTGCTGTTTCGTCATTATTTAACAAATAGTTGGTGCATTTTTAAAGAAAAATTCATAGCGTATTAACATACTTTTTTGCGGATACGTTATAATATTATTGTACCGAAGGCGGAACCGCACCGTCGAAGGTACATGTTCTACCCTCCTCAAAATGTACCCCTCAAACTAAGGGAGCAGCCGATTGTCCGCAACGATCGGCTGTTTCTGTTATTTATAAAGAAGTTCGGTGATCTGTTTGAAGAAAAAACTAATATCCATGACGCTTGCGCTCTCCTGCGCGGTGGTGTGGTCTTTTGCGTTTCCGCTGATAAAGATCGGGCTTGCGCTGTTCGAAGTCGCCCCGGGCGATACGGGTGCAAAGACGCTCTTTGCAGGGATAAGATTCTTTGCGGCGGGTGTGTTTGTGCTTATCACCTCAAAGTTTGCAGGCAGAGATATGCGCATAAAAACGAAGAACGATCTTTTCGGTGTTCTGCTGTTCGGTCTGGTGAATACTGCGCTGCATTATTTTTTCTATTATATAGGGTTATCAAATCAGTCGGGGTCACGCTCCGCCGTGATAGATTCCATGAGTACGTTTATACTGATCGTGCTTGCGTGCATTATCTTCAAGGACGAGAAGATGACCGCCCTGAAAGCGGCAGGCTGTCTGCTCGGGATATGCGGTATCATTACGGTAAACCTCGGCGGGCAGACGGGAGAAAGCTTTACTCTGTCGGGCGACGGTATGCTTATACTCAGCGCGGTGTTTTCGGCGCTCGGCGGAATACTTACGCGTATCGTGTCAAAAAACACGGATATTCTCGCCGCCACGGGGATAAGCCTATCTTTCGGCGGAATGCTTATGATGATCTTCGGTTTTTTTATGGGCGGCAGGCTTAACGTGATAAACGTGCAGGGCGTGCTTATTATGCTCGCGCTGATACTTATTTCGGTCTACGGCTTTTCGGTATATAATAAGCTTCTGTGCAGTAATCCTGTCGGCGATATTGCGATATTCAATTCGCTGATACCGATACTGGGCGTGCTTTTGTCTTGCCTTATACTCTCGGAGCCGTTCAGAATACAGTATGCGGCAGCGGGATTTCTCTCGGCGGCAGGCGTACTGCTTGTAAATATTCATAAAGAAAATAGTAAAAACAATTCTTACAGGGAGGAAACAATATGACAAAGAAAGAGTTTCTTGAATGGTACGCAACACTGGAAAACCTCAGACCCTTTAGTCATGTTAAGGATCTATGTGCGGATACGGAAGTATGTACCGATTGTCCGCTCCGTGTAGGCTGCCCGACAAGACCGATGTTTTATCTTGACGATATAGAATTTGAGACAACTCTTCAGCTTTCGAAAGCACAGACAATAGAACATATGGGTCAATACGGATTTTTCGACGACGAAACTCTTGAGGAAAGAACAGAAATAAGCTATCGGAAGTTTAAAAACAAACGTCAAAAGGAAATTGAGGAACATCCCGAGTATTCCGAAACGTAGTATTTGTTACGCTTGGCATACAGCGAGATCGAATTATTGCATGGATATTTGCGTATTTGGGTACGAAAATGAATTAAAAAGCTAAAAACTGCATATAATAACAACGCTAGATTTGTGCAAAACGCTGATTATTACAAAAATGATCAAAAAGGGTTGCATTTCTGTTACTTTTTGTTATAATAGAGATAGTTAAATTT
>CADBRK010000242.1 GCA_902797065.1 uncultured Ruminococcus sp. | reverse complement strand
GGTATCGGAAAGCAGCAACAGCACGATCGGAACGGATGAAAGTATTGTTTCTGAAAGCGAAACCACTTCTTCAGACATTACGGCTGCGAATAATAAACATACGGTTCCTTACACAGGCGCGATTGTTGGAGGTATTGTTATATGCCTAGCGGTGATTTCTTTTCTGGCGGTAAAAAAACGTTCACATAAATAGTTTTAAATTGAATAATAAAGTGTTTCTGTACGTAACAACATATCCCCCTGTTATCTCGGCAGGGGGATTGTTCTTTTCGGAAGAAAAATGTCGCTGTGATCGTCAAATAAAAAAGGGCAGACTTGTTTGCGGTCTGCCCTTGGTGAATGATTTGTTTTATCGATAGATCAATGTGTAAGGAAGAACATTATCATGAACAGCAGTGTAATGATGTATGTTCCGATGTTGATCTCCTTTGCCTTGCCTGTGAAAAGCTTGATAAATACATATGTGATAAGACCGAAAGCAATACCGTAACTTATGTTGTAAGTGAACGGCATCATTACGATCGTTACGAATGCCGGAGCAGCTACGGAAATATCTGCCCAGTCAATATCCTTAACGCACTTTATCATAAGAATACCGACGTAGATAAGCGCCGCAGCAGTTGCGCAGCCCGGTATCAGCTTTGCGATCGGGCTTAAGAACATAGCGATAAAGAACATTCCCGCCGTTACAAGCGAAGCAAGACCTGTTCTGCCGCCTTCTGCAATACCTGCCGATGACTCAACGAATGTTGTTACGGTAGACGTACCGCACATTGAACCTACAGTTGTAGCGAGAGCGTCCGAAAGCATAGCCTTGTTCATGTTGGGAACTTCGCCTTCCTGAGTCAGCAGATCACCCTGCGAGCATGCGCCGTAAAGCGTACCCATTGTGTCGAACATATCAACAAGGCAGAATGCAAGCGCAGTAGTTGCTATCAGAATAATAAGGCTTGCGGGAGAATTGTTTTCAAGATAACCGGAATAGTCAAAGCCCTCGGTGAATACCTTCATAAACGATTCTCTGCCGAAATCAACGAATGCCGTGAGCGGATTGAGAGAAAGCGTCTCCGAGAAGCCTGCGTAGAAATCGGGGATAGTAAATCCGATCAGATAGTATACAACCGAACCGCCGATGATACCCCAAAGAACCGAACCCTTGACTTTTCTGATCGACAGAACGGAGATAACTATAATAACGAGTAATGTAACCAACATTGGCATGATGCTTGCCCATGTTGCGTTTCCTCTGAACAGATTAAACGTTGCAAGAGTTACAAGAGTGGAATCGTCGTTTGTAACGATGCCCGAATTCTGGAATCCGAGAAACGCAATGAACAATCCGATACCTGCGGGGATAGCAGCCTTTACACTCTTCGGGATCGCGTCGAATATTTTCTTTCTCAGTCCCGTAGCAGTAAGAATAATAAAGACTACGCCGTCCAGTAAAACGAGAGTAAGCGCATTTGCGTATGTAAGCCCGAAGCCGAAGCATACGGTGAATACAAAGAATGCGTTAAGACCCATACCGGACGCCTGCGCAAGCGGAAGGTTTGACAGCAGACCGATAAGCACTGTGCCGATAACCGCCGATATAGCTGTCGCTATATAAACCGCATTGTAGGATACCTCGGGCAGATTTGCGAACATTCCCGCATTGACCATAAGAATGTAAGCCATTGCCATAAATGTGGTTATTCCGGCAAAGACTTCGGTTTTTACGGTTGTGTTTCTCTCTTTGATTTTGAAAAACTTTTCCATTCAAAATCCTCCTCAAAAATAATTTATTGATGTAAACCGTTACACCATCAAATCTATTATACTTTTATTCATGAAGAATTTACAGAGATTTTTTAGAAAAAAGGAATTTTCTACATTTATTATAAAAATTTTGTTCTTGTTTTATGCTAAAGCAATAATAAAAATCAAAAAAGCACGTTATTCTATGGTTAATTGTTTACTATAGATCTATCTGCTTCGCATTTAGTCTTTGACATTCCCGAAGAAGTATAGTATAATTTTAGTAGTATTTATTTTGTATAGGGGGAATTTTTATGAAAAAAACAATTTCCGCATTCCTGACTATCGCTGTTATGATCTCTGCGCAGATAATAATGCCTGTTTCCGCTGTTGAAACACGCACTGCCGGAGAAGCTGCCGCAGATGTGGTAATGGGGAATATGGCTGTGGTAAAGTCGGTTCTCGGTGCGGAGATCAACGGTACTCTGAATAAAGGACTCGGATTCATAGATATTGATTTTGACGGCCAGCTTGAACTCTGGGTACACCGTACGACGAGGTCTGATCTTCGTCAGGCAGCAAATCATGTTTATGATCTTGAAAACGGCAAGCTAAAAGAGATAATCGCTTTTGACGATGTTATACCCGACGGCGGTCTTGATTCGGGCAAGCTTTCGACAAATCCCTTCGGCGTACTTGATCTGTATAAAGACAACGACGGGCATACCTTCTACTATGCGGACAGCTACTGCGGAGGCGGTATTCCGAAAGAAGAAGCCGTAACATGGTATTCGATGATAACAAACGAGAACGGCAGCACCGTTGAAAAGCCGAAATTTGCATATGTCGAAGGCGAAGGTTCTCCCGACGGAAAGATTAAGCATACATCGTATTCTTATTACGGCGAGGTTGAGGGGCAGTATGATGTTTCAAAGCGGGACGAGTTCAAAAGAGTGATGTCTGCTTATCTGTCGGGTCTTACAGATCTGAATCTGAAAACAAAATTCTCCGAACAGCATGGTAAAGATTTTCTCTCTATGAGTGAGAAGGATCAGAGAAAGTTTCTTATAGAATCATACGAAGCCTTCGGCTACGACGGGTTTACACGAAACGACGAGAACCTTGGAACAGGGTTCCAATCAGACCCTCAGAGACCGGGCGGTACTACTCCCGATACCGATACCCAACAGCGTACGCCTATACAAAAGCCACGTTCGTCCGATACCGAGATACCATCGCTGCATCCGGATACGGATACCGAAATACCAAAAATCGACGGTAAACATCGCTGGAACATCTGGCCGTGGGATTACGGCGACGAGATCGGAATGATCTCATACGTACAGCCTTCTCAAAAGAACGGCGACGGCACATGGGATATTTACACTATCGGCAATATGTGCGCAGGTCCGTATATGGCAGTAAAGGATAACGGCAAATACGGACTTATCAGTTACAGCGGTGAGATCGTTGTTTATCCTCAGTTTGATCAGATAGCCGCAGGTTACGGCGGTGTTCTTGTGGGAATAGATGACCGCACGGGCAAAAAGACAGTGCTCAAAGAAAACAATGGTCATTTTACTCTTAGCACTTACGACGGTGAACTCGGCAGCACCAGAGAGGGCACATATTATTGGGTAATGACGGAGAAAACTTTATACAAGGTATCGAGTGACGGAACAGCCGAAAAGTCCGACGATAACAGAACGATGATAGTAGACGTCGGAGAAAAGAAAAAGGACGGCACAGTCGTTCCGTATCAGTCATCGAGCGACAATAATGTCAATGCAAAGGCATTTGTAAGCGGCGGCAAAGCGCTGGAGTCCGTGAAGAATATCGGCTTTATCTCCGATGCGGGAAGCTATTCGGACGGGCTTATCCCCGTTATGAATACAAGCAAAAAATGGGGCTACTGCGACAAGGACGGAAATGTCGTTATCCCGTTTGAATATGACGCTGCATGGAACTCCGTTTCTTCGGGTGAGTACAGCACATTCGGTTCGGACGGCAGAGCATACGACGCGTCAAACGGATATGTTGTTCTGAAGAAAGACGGTAAATATGCACTGTTCACCACGGACGGAAGAATAGAGATCGACTTCGGCGAGTATGACGAGATACTTCCGGTATACTCCGACGGTACCACAAAATACGTATGGGTTAAGACAGGCGGAAGATGGGGAAATCTCATTATCTCCGGCGGAACGGGAACGTCTGCGAGTACGGACACAAGTACAAACAGCGATTCCGCGGATACTTCGACAGATAAAAAACCAAAATTCGGCGGCACCGATTCGGAGTCATCGGATACAGATACTGCCGCAGATGATACGGATAATTCAAGCGATACCGATAAGAAGGGATCCGATAACTATAAAGACAGAGGTACAAAGAATACTATGGATGCGCCGGGCGGCGGCAGAAGAACCGAAAAGAGTATACTTCCGTATGTTCTGATCGGCGTTGGATCGCTTGTCGTAGCCGGAGGCATAGCTCTCGGTTTGTTTGTACTCTTGAGGAAGAAAAACTAATGTATGCGAGGAGATAATTCAATGAAGAAGATAGCTGCAGCCATGCTGTGCTGCATTGTTGCTGCGTCTGCGTCGATACCTGTATCGGCACAGATCAAAACCACCGATGATGTTTCGGGTTCGGGTGAATTTAGTTGGTATCTTGATCCGTGCGTCGAAGCGGACGATATGACCGTACTGTATAATTATCAGGGCGGCAGCGACCCGAATGACGGTGCGTATTTTTATAATACGATAGACAGAATGCACCTCGGGGAGTATACCCCGTTTGAAAAGGACGGCAAATGGGGTCTGATCGACTATAAGGGCAATGCTGCGCTTACGCCACAGTACGACAAGCTTGCAACCTGCGCCGATTGTGACAGCTTTGTAGGAGTCAATAAAAAGACGATCATGGATCGTGTAGTATATACCGGAGAGACTAATCTTTATGAGGAGAACGGGACTTTCCTTGCGGCGCAGTATTACGACGGTATGCTCGGAACAAACGGAAAGATACAGCGCGCGTTCTATTGGCTGGCAGATGAAAACAGGGCATCTCCCGGAGGATTTCAGGCAGATGCAGGCGTATACAGCTTAGACGGTCTGACCTTCTGCGCACAGCTCGGAAAAAAGAATTATGCGGGCGCGATCTATATTTTGTCCGAGAGCGGAAAAATCATGGATCCCGATAATCCCGATATGGTTCTTGTGACGGACGGACAAAGGGTAAACGACGAGTATTACGTGGACGCAGGCTGTTACTCCGAGGGACTTATCGCCGTGTATAAAAACGAGATGTGGGGCTATCTCAACGAGAAGGGAGAAACGGTTATCCCGTTTGACCTCGACGCTACCTCGACTGTTGATTATTCATATTCTTTGGACTTATACAGAGAAATACCTTATGAAGCGTCTAACGGTTATGTATCGGTATGTATGGGCGGTTCGTATGCGCTGTATGACACAAACGGAAATGTCGTCATAGATTACGACATGTTCGACAAGATCCTGCCCGTGTATTACAACGGCAAGGATAAGCTTGCGTGGGTAAAGCTCAAAGGAAGCTGGGGCGTTATCAGGATAAACGAAAACTCCGGTGAAGATACGTCCGACACCGAGACTGACACAGATACTCAGACAGACACAGATACAGACACACAGACAGATACAGACACCAATACGGACACCGATACAGAAAAAACTTCCAAGTACCGCAAGGGTGATGTGAACCGTGACCGCTACATCACGGCTAAAGACAGCTTCCTGGCTTCGAGATATGCCGTGGGTCTGTTTAAGCTGGACGACGAACAGTTTGCCCTTGCCGATATAGACGGAGACGGCAGAGTTACCAACAAAGACGCACTCTATATCCTGAGGTTTACGATCGGCATAAAGGTAAAAGGAATGTGATTTTACACTTAAAAGTGATAAATCGGTATAATTTTTGTTATTTCTATTGACAAGAAAGTTTGTTTTTGATATACTACAATAAAGTAATTAAGAAAGGTGTACGCAGCATGAGTAAGTATATGAACGCATACAACGCATTTGCATACTTTTACTTTAGAAACTGGGGTTATTATTTCTCCGGTTCGCTTGTTGTGCATTAACATCAGTATTACTTAGAAATATTATTTCAAGCAGATTGACCGATGTTTGCATGACGCAGGCATCGGTTTATTTTTGTTATCGGAGGAGATTGCTATGAATTGTACATTTAAGAGAAAACTGCCCATCCCGAAGGTTGTCAAGGAAGAATATCCTGTAACGGAGGAAATGGCAAAAGTTAAGGCACAGCGCGACGAAGAAATAAGTAAGATCTTTACCGGTGAATCGGATAAATTTCTTTTGATAATAGGTCCTTGCTCCGCAGATTACGAAGGCTCTGTTCTCGACTATGTTACGCGCCTTGCAAAGGTTCAGGAGAAAGTCAAGGATAAGATACTTATCATACCGAGAGTATACACCAACAAGCCGAGAACCACGGGCGCAGGCTATAAAGGCATGCTGCATCAGCCCGACCCGCTGACTGATTCCGACATGCTCAAGGGCGTTATCAAGATAAGGAAAGTACATCTGCGTGTACTCTCCGAAACAGGTCTGACCAGCGCGGACGAAATGCTTTACCCCGACAATCACAGGTATCTTTCCGACCTGCTGTCGTATGTAGCGGTAGGCGCAAGGTCTGTAGAGAACCAGCAGCACAGACTCACCGCAAGCGGAATCGAAGTACCCGTGGGCATGAAAAACCCCACAGGCGGAGATATAGGAATCATGCTGAATTCTGTAATGGCTGCGCAGTCGAAGCACACGTTTATTTACAGGGGTTGGGAAGTCGAGAGTATGGGCAACCCGCTTGCACACAGTATCCTCAGAGGCTGGACAAATCCGCAGGGACAGAATATCTCGAATTACCATTACGAGGATCTTCTGAATCTCTATGCGGAATATCAGAAGAAGAACCTTGTGAACCCTGCCGTCATCATAGACACGAATCACGCAAATTCGGGCAAACAATATCTTGAACAGATCCGTATAAGCAAAGATGTAATTCACAGCATACACCAGAACGAGAATATCAAAAACCTTGTCAAAGGTCTGATGATAGAAAGCTACATCGAGGACGGCTGCCAGCATGCCGACGAGATGATCTACGGCAAATCCATCACCGACCCGTGTCTCGGCTGGGAGAAGTCCGAGAGACTGATATATGACATTGCAGACATACTCTGATAAGAAAAAATAGTACACAATAATAATCCTTGAAATAGTAAAAAGTTTTTTCTTTGCTTTTTGACTTAAAGGCACGAAAAGCGTTGACAAAATCCATTTGTAATGATAAAATTATTTCGGTAAGACTTTTTGTTGCCGTCGGCAGCAGGATTCGGCAAGATCGCCTCAAAACCTGCAGGAAGCAAAAAGACAACACAACCGACCGTCAGAACAGTCCTACTTGCATGGTAGGACTGTATTATTTTTGAGACGGTGATACACTCTGTCAGGAGGTTAGTTCATTAATGAAAAAAGTTGCAATTATCATGGGCAGCGACAGTGATCTGCCCGTAGTGGAAAAAGCGTTTGCCGTTCTTGACGAATACGGCGTACCGTTCGAGGTGCATGTTTATTCCGCACACAGAACGCCGATAGAGGCGAGAGATTTTGCGGTCAATGCAAGGGAAAACGGTTTCGGCGCCGTGATCGCCGCAGCAGGCAAGGCAGCGCATCTTGCAGGAGCGATCGCTGCGAACACCACTCTGCCGGTTATCGGTATCCCTGTAAAGTCATCAACGCTCGACGGACTCGATGCGCTTCTTTCAACCGTACAGATGCCTTCGGGTATTCCTGTTGCAACGGTTGCTATTGACGGCGCTGCAAATGCCGCTTTGCTGGCTATCCAGATCCTCGCTGTATCGGATGAGGAACTTGCCGAAAAGCTCAAAGCTTCAAGAGAAAAGGCTTCGGCTTCGGTGCTTGCAAAGGATAAGGCAATATCGGATAAGTACAACAAGTAATATTAACATATAAAAAGCTATAATTATTGGAGGAATTAAAAATGGAAAAGACTGTTCAGATGTACGAGGGCAAGGCTAAAAAGGTTTTTGCTACAGACGACGAGAATTACTGCATTGTATCCTACAAGGACGACGCAACAGCAAATAACGGACTCAAAAAGGGCACTATCCTCGGTAAGGGCGTTATCAACAACAGAGTAACCAACCACCTCATGAAGCTCGTTGAGAGCAAGGGTGTTCCGACACACTTTGTTGAAGAGATCAACGACAGAGATACGATCGTTAAGAAAGTTTCTATCGTTCCGCTTGAGGTAATCGTGCGCAACATTGCAGCAGGTTCGCTGGCAAAGAGACTCGGTCTCGAAGAGGGTACAAAGCTTAACAAAACAGTCTTGGAGTATTGCTACAAGGATGATGCGCTCGGCGATCCTATGGTAAACGAGTATCATATCCTTGCTATGAATTATGCTACAAAAGAAGAGCTTGACACGATCGCAAAGTACGCTTTCGCAGTAAACGATATTCTTACGGAGTACCTCAAAGAAGTAAATATTGAGCTTGTAGATTTCAAGCTTGAGTTCGGCAGACTTCCGGACGGCACTATCGTACTTGCCGATGAGATCTCACCGGATACATGCCGTTTCTGGGACAGCATCACAAACGAGAAGCTTGACAAAGACCGTTTCAGACGTGACATGGGCGGTGTTGAGGACGCATACCAGGAGGTAATGAAGCGTCTTTTGGGAGAATAATAATACTTTTAATGGATAACGCTTGACCGTACAGCCGAGCGTTATTCGTGTTATATAGAAAAGTTGGAGGAGATTAATAATGTGTTCAGAACAAGGAAAACTTCATGAAGACTGCGGCGTTTTCGGCGTATTCGGACATGAAACTACAGACGTTGCCTCAACGGTATATTACGGACTTTTTGCTCTCCAGCACCGCGGTCAGGAGGGCTGCGGCATAGCAATCAACGACAGCGGAGTCATCAGCTCATATAAAGACATCGGACTCGTAAACGATGTTTTCAAGCATGATGTTCTTTCAAAGCTCGGACACGGCAACATGGCGATCGGTCATGTTTTATACGGTTCTCCCGGCAATAACGACAGAAGCAACGTTCAGCCGATGGTTGTAAATCACGTCAAAGGCAGAATGGCAATTTCCAATAACGGTACTCTCGTTAATTCCGCCGAGATCAGACAGGAACTCGAACTCGAGGGTTCGATTTTTCACTCGACAAGCGATACCGAGGTTCTCTCGTATGTAATCACAAAAGAGAGGATCAAGTGCAATTCGATAGAAGAAGCTATCAACAGAGCGATGTATAAGATCGAGGGCGCATATGCCTTCGTGGTAATGTCTCCCTCAAAGCTCATCGCAGCAAGAGACCCGAGAGGTATTCATCCCCTCTGCTACGGTCAGACAGAGGACGGAAGATATATCGTAGCGTCGGAGAGCTGTGCATTCGACGCAGTCAGCGCAAAGTTTATCCGTGACGTAAAGCCGGGCGAGATCGTAGTATTCAGCGACGACGGTGTGAAGTCAATAACCGATCACTGCGGTCAGTATGACAATGCGCTTTGCATCTTTGAGCATATCTATATTGCAAGACCCGACTCAAAGGTTGACGGCTGCAGCGTACATCATGCAAGAGCAAGAGCAGGCGAGCTGCTTGCAAAGGCTCACCCCGTAGACGCAGATATAGTTATCGGTGTTCCCGACTCGGGACTTGACGCTGCCATTGGTTATGCAAGGGCTTCGGGCATTCCCTACGGCATCGGCTTCATCAAGAATAAATACATAGGCAGAACGTTTATCTCTCCCGGTCAGGCGTCGAGAGAAGATAAAGTAAAGATAAAGCTTAACCCGATCGCAGAGGTCGTTCGCGGCAAGAGAGTAGTAATGATAGACGACTCCATCGTAAGAGGTACTACCTGCGCAAGGATAGTTCACCTTATCCGCGAGGCAGGCGCAACAGAGGTCCATGTAAGGAGTTCCGCTCCGCCGTTTATCAGCCCCTGCTACTACGGCGTTGACATCGACTCCAAGGATAAGCTGATCGCCTGTAAGCACACTATACCCGAGATCGCAAAGATAATCGACGCAGACAGCGTAGGGTATCTCCCTTATGAGGACGTTACGAAGATCGCAGAGTGCGGCGACTGCAAGGGTTTCTGTCTTGCATGCTTTGACGGAAAATACCCGACAAAGGTACCGTCCGATTCAAAGAATAATAACAAATTCGAGCAGAAAATAGACAAAACAAAGAAGAAAACTAAAACAGAGGATGATAAAAATGAAGAGCAGCAGTGAAAGCTATAAAGCGGCAGGCGTTGATATTACAGCCGGCTACAGGGCTGTCGAGCTGATGAAGAGCCACATCGCAAGAACAATGACGAGCGGCGTGGTATCCGATATAGGCGGCTTCGGCGGATTGTTCGAGCTTGACATCACGGGCATGGAAAGACCCGTTCTTGTCAGCGGTACAGACGGTGTGGGCACAAAGCTCAAGCTTGCTTTCCTCATGGATAAGCACGACACAGTCGGCATTGACTGCGTTGCAATGTGCGTAAACGATATAATCTGCTGCGGCGCTAAGCCGTTGTTTTTCCTTGATTATATCGCCTGCGGAAAGAACGTTCCGGAGAGGATCGAAGCAATAGTAAAGGGTGTTGCAGAGGGCTGCGTTCAGTCCGGCTGTGCGCTTATCGGCGGAGAAACAGCCGAGATGCCCGGATTCTACCCGATAGACGAATACGATCTCGCGGGGTACTCGACAGGCGTTGTAGACCGCAGCAAGATCCTTGACAAGACGACAGTCAAAGAGGGCGATGTTATAGTAGCGCTCCCGTCAAGCGGCGTACATTCAAACGGCTTCTCGCTTGTCAGAAAAGTGTTTGACGTTGAGAATTCAGACATCAAAACTCCCGTTGAGGAGCTTGGCGGAAAGTCTATAGGCGAGACTCTGCTCACTCCCACAAAAATCTATGTAAAGCCTATGCTTGCACTTTTTGAAGAAGTAAAGGTCAAGAGCGTTTCTCACATCACGGGCGGCGGTTTCTATGAGAATATTCCGAGAAGTCTGCCCGCAGGCTTCAGCGCAAAGATAAAGAAGAGCGATGTAAGAATACTCCCGATATTCAAGCTTATCGAAAAGACGGGCAATATCCCCGAGAGAGATATGTTCAACACATTCAACATGGGCGTCGGAATGATCGCTATTGTTGCAAAAGAGAACGCCGAAAAGGCTGTTGAGGTGCTTAAGGCTCAGGGCGAGGACGCTTATATCATAGGCGAGGTAGTGAGGAGCGACGAGGGAGTAATAATAGAATAATTTCTATGAGGTGTACTCAATGAGTAACGATAAAATAAGAATAGCCGTTTTCGTCTCGGGCGGCGGCACAAATTTGCAGGCGCTCATCGACAAGCAGAAGAGCGGAGTTATCAACAGCGGAGAGATCTGTCTTGTTATTTCAAATAACCCCGACGCATACGCATTAAAGAGAGCGGAGAAGGCAGGTATAAAAGCCGAGATCGTATCACGGAAGGAATGCAAAGATCAGAGAGAATTTGAGGATAAGCTCATTTCTCTGATAAAAGGAAACAAGATAGACCTAATCGTGCTTGCGGGCTTTATGTGTATCCTCAGCGAGAGGTTTACATCCAAGTATCCGAGGAGGATAATCAATATCCATCCTTCGCTGATTCCGTCATTCTGCGGAAAGGGCTTTTACGGGCTTAATGTTCACCGCGCGGCGCTTGATTACGGCGTAAAAGTGACAGGCGCTACGGTGCATTTTGTAAACGAGATACCCGACGGCGGCGAGATAATAATGCAGAAGGCTGTCGAGGTTAAGGACGGAGATACGCCCGAGGTACTTCAGAAGCGAGTTATGGTAAATGCCGAGTGGATAATACTTCCGCAGGCTGTCGAAAAAGTCAGCAGACAGATGCTTGACAATGAATAAAGGAGTATAATGCTATGAACGTATATCAGACATACGATATAGGGGAGCTTATTAACGGCAACCCTTATGTAGGCAGAGGTATCGTAATGGGTAAATCCGAGGACGGTACCAAGGCTGTTACGGCATATTTTATTATGGGCAGAAGCGAGAACAGCCGCAACCGTGTTTTTGTCGAGAACGGCGATGAGGTTATCATACACCCGTTTGACGCAAGCAAGGTTGAAGACCCTTCGCTTATCATCTATTCGCCCATCAGGAAGATTGACAATAATCTTATCGTGACAAACGGCGATCAGACAGACACTATCTATGACTTTATCGCAGAGGGCAAGACCTTTGAACAGGCTCTCGATACACGCTGCTTTGAACCCGATCCGCCGAACTGGACTCCGAGGATCAGCGGTATGTTTACATTCGGCGAGAAGCTTACTTACAAGATGAGTATCCTCAAAAGCGCAGACGCAGAGGGCAGCGAGTGTAACCGTTATACGTATTCTTACAATTCGCTTAACGGTATAGGTCATTTTATCCATACATACGTTACGGACGGCAATCCGATCCCGACATTTATGGGCGAGCCTGAGAGAGTTGCAATACCCAACGATATAGACGAGTTCACCGCTAATATCTGGAACAACCTCAACGAGCAGAACAAGATCTCTATCTATGTAAGATATATTGACCTTACAACAGGCGAATGTCAGAACAGAATGATAAATAAAAACCAGTGAAAGGAAAGCAGATCATGACAGCGAATAAAGAAAGCTATATCTCGCCCTTTTCCACAAGATACGCAAGCGAAGAAATGCAGTATATCTTCTCCGAGAAGTTCAAGTTTACAACATGGCACAAGCTGTGGATCGCTCTTGCAAAGGCAGAGCAGAAGATGGGGCTTGACATCACCGACGAGCAGATAGCCGAGCTTGAAAAGTACAGAGATATTGTCGATTTTGAAACGGCGGAAGCAAGAGAAAAGGTAGTTCGTCACGACGTAATGTCGCACGTTTACGCATACGGCAAACAGTGCCCGACAGCTATGCCGATAATTCACCTCGGCGCAACATCGTGCTATGTAGGCGATAATACCGACGTTATCATTTTAAGAGAAGCGTCGAAAATTGTCCTCAAAAAAGCGGCTCAGGTCATCAAGAACCTTTCCGATTTTGCCGAGCAGTATAAATCTTTGCCGTGCCTTGCTTATACACATCTCCAGCCTGCACAGCTTACCACGGTAGGCAAGAGGGCTACTCTCTGGATGTACGAACTTATACAGGACATAGAGAATCTTGAATTCCAGCTTTCAAATCTGAAGCTGTTGGGTTCAAAGGGCACTACGGGTACACAGGCAAGCTTTATGGAGCTTTTCGAGGGCGATCAGGAAAAGGTCAAGATGGTTGAGAAGCTCATAGCAGAGGATCTGGGCTTTGAAAAGTGCGTGGCTGTATCGGGTCAGACATATTCAAGAAAGACAGACGCATATTTCCTTGCGGCTTTGTCGGGCTTTGCTCAGAGTGCATATAAATTCTCAAACGATCTCAGAATACTCCAGTCATTCGAGGAGATGGAAGAGCCGTTCGAGAAGAATCAGATTGGTTCGTCTGCTATGCCGTACAAGCGCAATCCTATGAGAAGCGAGCGTATATCTTCACTCGCAAGATACGTTATCGTGGATTATCTTAATCCCGCACTTACGGCAGGTACGCAGTGGTTCGAGAGAACTCTCGATGACAGCGCAAACAAGAGAATTTCCGTAGCCGAGGCTTTCCTTGCGGTGGATTCAATTCTCAATATATATATCAACATTACAAGCGGTCTTGTTGTATATGACAAGGTAGTTACAAGACGAGTAATGGAAAAGCTGCCGTTCATGGCAACCGAAAATATAATGATGAAGAGCGTTAAGAACGGCGGCAACCGTCAGGAACTGCATGAGCTTTTAAGGCAGCATTCACACGCAGCGGCTTACAAGGTCAAGAAAGAGGGCGGCGCAAACGATCTTATCGACAGAATTGCCGCAGACCCCGCATTCCCCGTTACAAAAGAGGAGATTGAAAGCGAACTTGACCCGATTCTCTATGTGGGCAGAAGCGTATCTCAGGTAGAGGAGTTCATCGAAAGCGAAGTTAAGCCTGTTCTTGACAGACTCTATACGGGAGAAATAACCTCAGAACTTAAAGTATAAAGGGTGATCTTAATGAGAGAATTTGAAACCGATAGATTAAGACTTCGCAAATTTCGCGAAACCGATGCCGAGGCTATGTTCAGAAACTGGGCGAGCAATCCGAATGTTGCAAAATATGTTAAGTGGCAGGCTCACGAAAATATCGAAACAACAAAGGGTTTTCTTGGGTATATTCTGTCGCAGTATGAAAAGCCCGATACCTATATCTGGGGTATTGAGAGGAAAAGCGACGGAGAGCTTATGGGTGCCATAGACGTTGTAGGTTATATCGACGGCTGCCCCGAGATTGGTTACTGCTCGGGCGAGCGCTTCTGGGGCAACGGATATGTGACCGAGGCTTGTAAAGCGGTCATAGAGGAGCTTTTCGCAGACGGCTATAAGACTATTTTTATTGCCGCTATGAAAGAGAACATCGGCAGCAATCGTGTGATAGAAAAGTGCGGTTTTAAGTTCATAAAGAGTATAGAAGAACAGATGTCATACTGTAAGCCCGAGATAGTAACAAAGAATTGCTATCGTTTAGATAAATGATTAAGATTACGAAAGGAATGATACCTTTGAAAGAATTTGAGTTAAAGTACGGCTGCAACCCGAATCAGAAGCCGTCAAAGATATTTATGTTAAACGGGAACGATCTCCCGATCGAGATACTGAACGGAAAGCCCGGTTATATCAACTTCCTT
>CADBRK010000241.1 GCA_902797065.1 uncultured Ruminococcus sp. | reverse complement strand
GGAGGAAGCCCGATGATAAACATAATCGCCGCATACAGCGAAAACAGAGTGATAGGCAGAAACGGCCGTATACCCTGGGATCTGCCCGACGACAGACAGCGTTTCAAAAAGCTTACGGTCGGGAATGTCGTTGTGATGGGGCGCAGAACGTATGAGGAGATAGGCAGACCGCTGCCCGACAGGGTGAACGTCGTGATCTCGTCCTGCGGAGAGTACGACGGCTGCGTGAATGTGAGATCGCTTGATGAAGCGCTCGGGCTGTATCACGGCAGAGAAATCTTTATAGCGGGCGGTCAGCGGCTTTACGGAGAAGCTATTGATATGGCGGATACTCTGTATATCACCGAGATCATGGCGCATATCGGCGGCGACAGGTATTTTCCGGCGTTCGACAAGAGTAAGTATATAATAACCGAGAATGAATATGTCGGCGGAGAGTTGCCTCACCGATATGTTACATACAAAAAAATAAACGAAAAGAGGTAATATTATGGCAGCATTGGCAGAACATAAGCTTACGTACGGTCTGTTCGTCGTTACGGTGAACAGCGACGGCAAGGACAACGGTTGTATCACGAATACGGTAGGGCAGGTCACAACGTCGCCCAACTGTATCAGTCTGACCGTGAACAAGAATAACCTCACCTGTGAGATGATCTCAAAGTCGAGGAAGTTCACGGCTTCTATCATAGACCGGACGGCTGATTTCGGGCTGTTCAAAAGATTCGGCTTTCAGTCGGGCAGAGACGTTGATAAGTTTGCGGGATTCGCAGACTGCAAACGCGCGGATAACGGCTGTTACTACATCACCAAGGGCGTAAATGCGTATATCTCGGCGTATGTGCTGCAGGAGATCGACCTCGGCACGCATATCATGTTTATCGCCGCAGTGACCTATTCAAAGGTACTCGCCGATACACGCTCGGCGGACTATACGTATTACCATGAGAATATCAAGCCGAAGCCCGAAGCTGTCGGCAAAACGCAGGACGGCAAAACAGTATGGAGATGTAAGATATGCGGCTATGAGTATGTCGGCGAGGAAATGCCCGACGACTTTATCTGCCCGATATGCAAGCACCCGAAAGAGGATTTCGAAAAAGTAACGTAAAAAAATCAGTGCGGAGAGACGGAGGTATGTTCTCTTCGCACTTTTGCTACTTCTGAAAAAAGAATTCGTAAACCGATTCCACAAGAGCGTTGTGGTCGGTCACAAGATGTATGACGGGATTGGTTCGTTTTGAAATAATGGCAAGCTTGTCTTTTATTACTCTTACCGACAGATCGTCAAACATCGGTCTGCGGTCATAGCTTACGCGTACGTTGCCCATATCTTCGGCAAAGGCTTCAAGCTCGGTTATCAGTCGGGTGTACTCGTGATATGTGAGCTTGATCTCGTCCTCGACGAAAATATCCGTGAGGAAAAGCGGTACTACCTTTGTTGATCTCGGCTGCTTTTCGATCTTCGGGACGTTTATCTCTATGGTGCGGTCTTTGGGCAGCTTTTCGATCTCCGTGCGGTAGTGGTCACGGTATCGCATGATAAGACTGCGTGTTTCCTCGGGGAGATCGTATCTGCCGAGTATGTCGCTCAGAAGCTCTTCCGACAGCACAAATATCGGTACGGCGGAATAAGACATCGACGATTTTATAACGGACGGACACCTTTTTATAAAGCTCAGGTATTTGCTCATTTTGGCTTTGTTGTAGCAGCGCACAAGCGGCTTTGCCTTTTTCAGCAGTACGTCGCCCTGGCTTTTGTAGACACTGAAGCTTTCCGGTTCGCTTGTGACGTGAAAGCTTCCGACGGGGTCGCCGCTGTTCTTTGCCTCTCCGCTGAGGGCGGCTGTGCTGCTTATAAGGAGAAGATGCATAAGCTGTGAGCCGGCGTTCTTCTTCAGACAGTACGGAGTAACGGAGCATGTCATGTGCAGGGGAAGGTACTCTATCAGTTCTTTGATTAACTCGTCTGCGGGGCGGTATATATCGTGTATCATGTTGATCTTTACTCCGCGCTCTATCAGCGTGTAGATTCCGAACGCCCAGTTCTTGACAAACGCTTGGTCATATGAATGAGAAGGCAGAGGTATATCGCAGTACATTACTATGTGCCCCGAACTGCAGGTCATCTCGATGTACCTGAGAAAGTCAAGCTCGGCTGCTTTAAGCTGAGAGAATTCGCTGTACCGCTTGTCGATAAGCCTGTGCTCGGAGAGTATGGGCAGTTTTATTGTGTCTATATGAAGGTACTCTCTGAAAGCCTCCATGTCGAATTCGTTTATTCTGTCAAGCAGTTCGCCGATGGGCGTGCCCGAATGCTTTGTGCCGTGATCGGTGGATATGTAGCGGTATGTCTGCTCCGCCATTTTGCTGTCCGTACCTGCTTCAAAGGGTGTGCAGCCGTACAGACCCGCAAGACGCCTGATTATATCTTCTTTGCGTGAGGCGTAGCGTGCAAAAAACTTAGCCGTGCCGAGTTTAAGCTCCTCAAGATTATACGGACGGCGCTGCCCGCCAAGCACACGGGACATATACGAAGGGTCGTAATTCAGCGCATTTCCGAGGTCGATCAGCGATATTCCCATGTAGTCTATCAGCTTGCGGAGGTTCTTGCGGTATAAGCTGTGCGCAAGAGATTCGTCGGCTTCACAGGCGATATATATTGATCTGATTATCTCCTCTCTGTCCAGTGTGATGTCCTTTTTGTGGGCAAGAGATACTATACCGTCTGCTATGACGGATACTGTAGGGCTGTTTGCGGTAGGTTTGCGCAGACCGTGTATGTAGCGGCTGAGCGTGCCGTTTGCAAGACCGCTCTCGACTGTAAGCTCTTTCGCCGTACATCCGATCAGCGTAATGTAGAAGATCATAAGCTCATCAAAAGTCATGTCCTCATCTCCGAATAATACTTTTATAACATTATAACACAATATTTCTATAATAACAACAAAATTTTTTTCGTTTGACAATTTTTTTACCGAAAAATAAAACTAAATTATGAAATAATATGTCGATTTCAACAAAATCAAATATTTTTTCTAAAAGTTGCGTATTGATATGCAACTTTTTCTTTTTTTGGGGGGATTAGTGTAAGGCTTAAGCGGTCTTACGGATTAAGATTACCCATAAGGAGGAAGATATGAGAAAGAGAAAACAGGATCCCGAAACGTGCAACGAAAGGTGTATTTCCTGCACAAGAAGATTCGGCTGCAAAAAGCGTGTGCTTCTCGGATATGAGAGGCTTGCGTTCGGCAGCACGACAGACGCATTCAGGCTGCTGATGTCCGAGGCGGAGCTTGACGTAAGCCTGCTTGATCTCTACAATGTATCGGAGATCAAAAAGCCGAAGGACGGAGCGATGGAGCTGAAGTTTTTCGACAGGCTGAAAGCGCTCGAATATCTTGCGGAGTCGTCGGCGGATACAGGCGAGGCGGGTTCGCTGTATGACGCGCTTAACCGCTGTGCGGCGAATATCGGAGGAGAGAGTACCGATGAAAATTGAGAGATTTTCCGAAAAACAGCTTGCGGTGATGTCGTGGTGGTGCGGCAGCAGCCCTTATCGTGACAGATCGTGCATAATCTGCGACGGAGCGGTAAGGAGCGGAAAAACATTGTGCATGAGCTTGTCGTTTGTGCTGTGGGCATTCGGAAAATTCAACAACTCGTCATTCGCCTTGTGCTCCAAAACAATACGCTCGGTGCGGCGGAACGTGATCCTGCCCCTGACCGAAAGCGTAAGACAGCTCGGGTTTTCGGTGTATGAGAGGTACTCGGAGAATTATATTGACATTTCCTGCGGGAGTCACAAAAACAGGTTCTACTTTTTCGGCGGCAAAGACGAAAGCTCGGCGTCGCTTATCCAGGGCATGACGCTGTGCGGCATACTGCTTGACGAGGTGGCGCTTATGCCGAGGTCTTTCGTTGAACAGGCGATAGCGAGGTGTTCCGCAGAAGGCTCGACGTTCTGGTTCAACTGCAACCCCGAATACCCTCAGCACTGGTTCAGGCAGGAGTGGATACTCAAAGCAAAGCAGAAGAACGCATTGTATATGCATTTTACCATGGACGATAATCCGTCGCTGTCCGAGAAGATGAAAGAGCGTTACCGCAGTCTTTATTCGGGCGCATTCTATCAGAGGTTCATCGAAGGGAAATGGACTGCGGCATCAGGCGCTGTCTATCCGTTTATGGGAGATGAAAAGATGTTCTGCGGCGTTCCCGACGGTACTGCCGACAGGTATATGATCTCGTGCGATTACGGAACGGTGAATCCGTCGTCGTTCGGGCTATGGGGTGAGTATGACGGAGTATGGTACAGAGTTCGGGAATATTACTACGACTCTAAGCGTGAGGGTATCCAGCGTACAGACGAGGAACATTACACGGGGCTGCGCGCGCTTGCGGAAGGCAAAGAGATCGAGAGAGTCATCGTTGATCCGTCCGCGGCAAGCTTCATCACCGTTATCCGCAGGCACGGAGAATACCCCGTGCAGAGCGCAGATAATCGTGTGCTGGACGGTATCAGGAAGGTATCGGACGCATTGACGTCGGGCAGAGTCAAGATATGCAGAACATGTAAAGACAGTATGAGGGAGTTTTCTCTCTATCGCTGGGACGAAAGCGGATCGAAAGACAGCCCGGTCAAAGAGAACGATCATGCGATGGACGATATAAGATACTTTGTCACTGCGCTGAACGGCTATGACGACGAGGGCATTTTTGCCGTATCGGTAGAGAGATGACGGAGGTGATTTTATGAAGTGGTTTTCCAGAAGCAAACAGGAAGAGGTGCTGCCTGTGGTTCAGACGGCGGCGAAGAGTATTCTTCACCCGTACTCGGAGCTGTATCATACGGGGTATGTGTCACGGCAGGAGTACAGATTATACAGGACGCTCAGAGAGGCAGTGCCGATAATCGACGCGGCGATCGGGAAGATAGTGCGCCTGATCGGAACATTCGAGATCAGGTGCGAAAGAAAGAGTACAGAAAAAAAGCTGAATGATTTTCTGAGAAATGTTCGCGCGGATTCGGGCGGAAGAGGTATCGGGCAGTTTTTGTATGTGTACCTCGGTTCGCTTATTACTTACGGTACTGCCGTTGCAGAGATAGTTCCGAGCGGCGACGGCAGGAGGATATATTCGCTGATGAATGTGCCGCTTTCGCTCGTTGAACTCAAAAAAGACAAAAACGGCATAGATATTGCCGTGTACCCGACAGGCGCGGGAGAGACGTCGCCGCTGCCTTATCAGGAGCTTTTGTGCGTATCTGCGCTTGAACCCGAACCGGGCAGCGTTTACGGCACGTCGGTACTCAGGGGGCTGCCGTTTGTAAGCTCGATACTTCTCGGTATATACAACACCACGGGGGTGAACTTCGAGAGAGTGGGCAACGTTCGGTTTGCGGTTACATATAAGCCCTCGACGGAGGGCGACAGAGCGATGAGCAGACAGCGTGCCGCAGCGATCGCCGACGAATGGAGCAAGGCGATGAGAAACCGTGACACGGTGAGCGACTTTGTATCTGTGGGAGATGTTTCGGTGAGCGTTATCGGTGCGGATAATCAGGTGCTTGATACCGAGATACCCGTGCGGCAGATGCTCGAACAGATCGTTGCTAAGCTGTCGATACCGCCGTTTCTGCTGGGACTTTCATGGAGCACAACGGAGCGCATGAGCAGCCAGCAGGCGGATATTCTTACAAGTGAGCTTGAGTATTACAGGAATATCCTGAACGGCGTTATCAAAAAGATATGCGATCTGTGGCTGACGCTTGAAGGCATTGACTGCGATTATACGATCGAGTGGGAGAATATCAGCCTGCAGGACGAAACGGAGCTTGCGCAGGCACGCCTTGCAAATGCACAGGCGGCACTTCTCGAAAAGGAATTGGAGGAATATAAAAATGAACAAAAGCAAGAATGCGCCGATAGGCAGTGACGGTGAGATCACCGAAAGCGACATGGAGCTTATCAACAAGTATTCAAGGAAGAAGCTGTCACGTGAAGATGTCTATACATTTTCGGTTGTACTCTGCGACAACGACGTTGACAGAGATCACGAGTATTTTACCGTTGATACGCTGCAGAAGCTTGCGGAAATGTTTGTCGGTGTGACGGGCATTTACGATCACGAGCCGTCAGCAAAGAATCAGGTGGCGCGTATCTACGAATGTAAATGCGAACGCGTCGAAGGGAAGAAAACAGCTCTCGGAGATGATTATTTCCGTGTTGTTGCCAAAGCGTATATACCCGTGTGCGGCTCGACCGATGAGATAATCTCTTTGCTTGACAGCGGTATCCGCAAGGAGGTAAGCGTGGGCTGCGGTATCGGCAAATGCACATGCTCGGTCTGCGGCGCAAATATGAGAGATCATGAGTGTACGCATATCAGAGGAGAACGCTACGGCGGCAAACTCTGCTGCGGAGTTCTCAGCGAGCCGACGGACGCATACGAGTGGTCATTCACGGCTGTACCGGCGCAGAGAAAGGCGGGAGTTATCAAGAGCTTGTATCATGACGTGTATAAAGACGCAGATGCTATGCAGCGTGCGGCAATTCAGAACGAGAGGTTCAGGTCTTATCTGATTCTTGAGACAGTCAAAGCAGGCGTTACGGCGCAGTCGGGCATAAACAGCGAACTTCTCGAGAAGATGGTAAGCGGTCTTTGCGCAGATGATATGATAAAGCTCAAGACGCTTTTCGAGGAGAGAGCGTCGAAGATGTATCCCGCGAGATCGCAGCTTGATCTCGGTTCATCGGACAATAACAGAGAGTACACAAACAGCGAATACAGTATTTAAGGAAAGGAAGTATTACTATGGCAATCTATGAAAATCTTACTATCGAAAAGGGCATGTACGGCAGAAGCGGCAGCGGACTTACAAAGACGCTCGAAAGGCTTGACCCGAGCGAGAATTACAAGGGTACTCCGCTTGAAGGCCTTGACGCATTTGAGCGCCAGCTCAAACGATTCGACATCAAAGTAAGCGGCGCAGGCAGCGACAACATCGAGAAGTTTTTCCAGACGTCATCGTCTGCGGCGCTTTTCCCCGAGTATGTCAGCCGTGCCGTACATCAGGGCATGATGCAGGCGGACGTTCTCAAAGACGTTGTTGCGGCTGTCACAAAGATCGACGGCATGGATTACCGCTCGATCGCTTCTATTCCGACAGACAGCGAGCTTGAACTCAGAACAACAGCCGAAGGAACGGCGATCCCCGAGACGAATATCCATGTTCAGGCAAACCTTGTCACACTTCAGAAGCGCGGCAGAATGCTTGTTGCGTCGTATGAGGCTCTCAGATTCCAGAGACTCGACCTCTTCACCGTGATGCTCAGGCAGATCGGCGCATATATCGCAAGAGCGCAGTTCAAAGATGCAGTCAATGTTATCAAGAACGGCGACGGCAACTCAAACGCAGCTTCGACCGTAGCTGTTGCGACGTCCGGTACGCTTACATACGCTGACCTTGTTAACCTCTGGGGGCAGCTCAACCCGTATCAGCTCAACACGATCCTTGCGCCGACGGCTCAGGTGACCGCTATGCTCAACATGACTCAGATGCAGGACGCTATTGCGGGCAATTCCTTCCACGCAACGGGCAAGATGATAACTCCTCTCGGGGCT
>CADBRK010000240.1 GCA_902797065.1 uncultured Ruminococcus sp. | reverse complement strand
TGTATCGCTTCCGACAGCGCAGACGGTCAGTACAAAAAAGTTGAGATCGCTATGACGGACGACAATTTTGCGTATAAAGACGGCTTTGATTATAACCACGGTACATTCTATATCTATGAGGCGGAGGGGCAGAAAAGCTATCTTTCGTACTCGTCATACGGTGAAGCAAAATCGCTTAGAATAACCGTGTCGGGCGATACCGTCGGGACTCTTGCGATACACTCGGTAAGTATAAACACCCCCCGTCCTTTTCATATATCCTTTTGGCGTCTTATCATATTTATAGGTATCGTGCTTATCGTTAAATTCGGCTCATGGAAATATACCGTGTCGGAATATAAATACAGCCGCAGAATACTTGCGGGGACTGCGGCGGCGATATGTTTGTTGACGAGTATTTGTACAATCGTACTAACCAAAGATCAAAATACCAGGCTTTTGTCAAAGTACGATCCCGAGAATATGTATTCCGACGATCAGTATGAAGAACTTTTCTATGCCTTTACGCAAGGCAAGACTTCGATAGACATTGATTTTGATCTCACCAAATTCGACGGTCTGGATAATGTCTATGACCGCTCCGAACGCAACGAAAAGAAAGCTAAAGGCGACTATTGGGACAGAGCGTACTATAACGGCAATTTTTACAGTTATTTCGGTGTTGCTCCGGTCATAACGGTTTACTACCCTGTGTATCTGCTGACGGGTCATGTTCCGACACCCGTGCTTGCGTCTATGATACTGGCACTCTATGCGCAAGTTTTTGTTTCTCTGCTGTACATCAAGGTGATACGCCGTATGTGCAGGAATGCGCCCCTTGTTCTTGCTGTCATGGGGCTTCCGGCGGTACTCTCCGGTTCGCTGATACTGCCGCTGGCATTTGAATTCAAGTTCTATTTTATGGCGGTACTTTCGGGCGTAGGTTCTGTAGCGGCGTTCCTGTATTTTATTCTCGGCGCATATTACGCAGAAAAATACAAGCCGAGAGTAATATATCTGCTGCTTGCGGGTGCGTCCGTAGTGGATATAGCCGCGTCAAGACCTACTCTTGTGCTGTACTGCTTTATTGCGATCATTCCGGGGCTTTTTATTCTCAAAGACAGATCTGTCCGCAGGAATCTGAAACTAAGGTATATAACAGCAATGATCACCCCCGTTTTATTGGGAGCGATCATGCTGATGTATTATAATTATGACAGATTTGATAATCCGTTTGAATTCGGCTTCAATTATCAGCTGACTGTCAGCATTGCAAAGGCGAACACGATCAAGCTGAGTATGATACCAGCGGCGTTATATCATTTCTTTTTCCAGCAGCCGGATTTCAGTACGAACTTCCCGTATTTCCATATGAGAAGCAGAGAACTGGAACTCTACCCGAGATATAATTATAACGGGCGGCTTATAGGTATCCTGAATTATCCGCTGACGGCTTTCGGGCTGCTTCTGCCTTTTGCAGACAAGAAGAAAGATAAATTCAAAAGTGCGTTTCTGTATTCACTTGCGGGCACTGCCGTGCTGCTTGCATTTGTCGATATGTGCAAAGCCGGCACGAATTACAGATATACTGCGGATATACTCATGCCGCTGCTGATCGTCGGAATTGCTGCGATGTTTGGTATACTTGACCGTTTAAAGGAGCACTCTCCCGGGCTGTACAAAAAAGCGTATGTGCTTGCAGCCGCAGTGCTGTTCCTGACCTTTATGCTCGGCTTTTTGATGATGTACTGCAACGAATCCGCAAATCTGATGAAAAAATACGCGTTTATGTCGAGATTTTTTTACAAGGGTTAAAGTATATCTCTCAGCTTCAGATACTCATACAGCAGTTCGACGGTGTTGTCGATGCCGAGTTTGCCGCTGTCAAGGGTGAGGTCATGCGAAGAGGCCTCGCCCCATTTTTTGTCGGACGCATAAAAATTATAGAACGACGCGCGCTTTTTGTCCGTTTTTATTATCTTGTCCTTTGCTTTTTCGGCGGTGAGCCCTTCACGCTCCATAACTCTTGCAAGCTTTGAATCCATATCGGCGTGTATAAACACCGACACAACATTCTCCATATCGCCGAGAATAGCGTCTGCGCATCTGCCGATTATCACGCATGATTCGTTTTCGGCGATCTTTTTGATGGTATCCACCTGCGCCTGATATACCTTCTGGTTTACGGGTATTTCGGTGAATGACATCGGGTATGCGTCCATAGCGAGGGAGAAAAGCAGACTTTTGCTCGGCATTTCGTCATAGTACGATACAAGCTTTTCCGACATTCCGCTGTCCTTCGCTATGCGTGTGAGCAGCTCTTTGTCATAGAAATCAACGCCTGTTTTCTCGGCAAGCTTTCTTCCTATTTCGTGACCGCCGCTTCCGAACTCACGGCTGATACATACAACAAACTTCTTCATTAACAACACCTCGTTATTCCATGATAGGATCATATACTGTTATTTTAACATAAAAGTTTAAAAAATACAATAGTATTTGTGTTGTTTTTACATAGAATGAGCTTTCACAGCGGAAAATTCGCACAGGTGTTTGACTGCTTGAATTGATTACAGCTGCACTTGTGCCGTAAACAAAGGTTTTTTAGCAAATTTTTTAAGAAGGGTGAATCTTTATGAAAAAGGTACGCAGTTACTGCCTTAACAATATATTTATAGTATATCTGAAGAACTTTCCTTCGCTTGCGGTCATGGGTCTGGGAATATACCTTTGGATAATCAGCGACGACGCGCCTGTCTGGTTCAGTGCTTTCTTGTTTCTGCTGATCCTCGGAGCGCTCATCTTCTTTATAAAGGGCGTACACGATTATTACGGATACGCCGAGAGACTATTCAACAAACGCATCAGGATGTACAAAAGCATGGGGCGGCTCGAGTACATCAAGTATGACCGCCTGAATGCGGTAAGTCTGTTTGAGTACAATCTTATCGTGGGGGATTACTGCCTTATGGGCAGAGGATCGGGAATGATCATTTTCTATGACGAGCCGGGCGTTGTGTGCCGAAGCCGTCATACAGTAGTCTACACAAACCTGGGAGGAAGCAAAAGCCGTATGGTAGTCTCGGTCATCGTGGACAATGAACGATATGATTTGTGCGATCTGCCACAGACGGAAAAAGGCAATAAGCAGTGGGAGACTCTTTGCAGGATAATCGGCGAGAAGCAGGGACGGCTTACAACTTCTCAGAGTATAAACGAATTTGTCTCCAAAAACACCGCAAAGCCAAAGCCGAAGCTTGATGACGACGATTGATCTTATCCGTTACACCACAAGCACACCGTTTTCATCTTTCATGACGATATAGAGCTGTTCTTCAAGACCCGTGTCACAGTTGATATAGACAAGTACGTCGCGCGAGCCTGCCGTACATTTGAATTCGTAGGTCAGAACCTCGTTTTTGCCAGCCGTCGGGATAAGCGCAAGTCTGCCCGACTCGATTTTCAGCTTGTCGCTTACATTTTTCTGTGCCTGATCGAGGGAGAGTTTCGGAGCGTCGAGAGTTCGCTGTGTGTGGTTCATGATATACCCCGAAGCGCAGTAGCTGACGATCTCGCCAGTCTGCATACTTACGCCGACTTTTATCAGATCGCTGTAATAGATAGTGTCGTTGTTCGTGTATGCAAAGTTTATCGTGCAGATATTGTTCTCAAAAGAATAGTAGCTTTGCGCAAATGTCTCGTGAGTAGTCCTCAGCAGCAGCTTCTGCGCCTCTATCAGAGCGTCGTTAAACGAGAGTGTAGTTGAAGTAATGTCGGAATAATTGTTGTACAAAACAACATAGCCGCCATTTTGCGTAACGGTGATATAGATGTTATCCCCGGCAAAATTATACGTCGGAAGATTTCCCTCGGTTCTGCCTTTGAATTCAAGATCGCTCTCTTTGCAGTGAATGAATTTTGCGGCGGCAGACAGCGCCTGCTCCTCGCTGACAGTCTGTTCGTTTTGTAAAAGCTTCGGCTTCTGCTGTTCGATATGATCGGAGAAAGGACCGTCGTATATCATGGTGGGATAATCGGTGAAGCCCTCGTTCATCTCTCTGAAGCCGCCGTCAAGCGTGAGTTCGTCAACCTTTTCACCGATAGATTTAAGGTTGCCCCTGAGCGTGACCGGTGAGCCTAAGCGTGCAGATCCGTCGCCGTATGCCGCAGTGAGGTCGCCTATCGAAGAATCAAGCTCGCAGGCGTAATCGTAGAATGTTTTCAGGTTATTCTTCTGTTCGTCGGTCAGAGGTTTGTTTTTGGCTATCTCCGTCAGGGCAAAGAAAGAGTAATCGCCTACCTGCGCAAGATATTTTTGTATAGATACGGACTGTTCTCCGCTTATAGGCACCTGGCTCAAAGCGTTTTTTGCGCCTTCGCTCATGGTCATAAGCTTTGCGAAAATAGGCTGCTGCTGCGCTGCGGTATTTGAGTAAAGACTTTTTTCGAGCGATGTTTTTATATTTGAAACATAGTCCGAGAGATTATTCAGCGCAAGCTGGTAACGGTATTCGGCGCTGTCTGCATATCGGGAGATCATTTTGTACCCGCCTATGCCTGCCCCGGCAAGCAGAAGTGCGGCTGCAGCAGAAAAAGAAATAATCCTTACCGTTACCCGTCTTGAGAGAGAATAGATCATAGATGTGTACCCCTTTCGGAATTTATTCTATGTCTATTATGGGTAAGATAAGGATATTTTATACTCGTTTTTTGGAAAAATCAATGCGTGTAGTAATATAAAGCAAGCACGCCGAACCCGAATGCCGCAAGGAAAAGTATCAGACCGAAAATACGCACCATTCGTGTCGTTTTTTGTATTCTGTACTTTTTGTAGAAATTCTCCGGAGCGAACGGCATCGCAAGTACCGTAAACCCGAGTATGATAAGAGTGACCGAAACGATGATATTTCCGGGCACGGGCTTGAACACAGCCATAATCAGCCCTATCATGATAGCGCATATGCAGATTATGTTTATCACGCCGAATATCTTCTCTTTTGTGCGGCGGAACTCGTAAAAGTCAAGAGCGCGCTTTTCGCAGTCGGTGTCTTTGCAGTATTGTAGATGGTAGCTTTCAAGCTCCTTTGCGCAGTATTCACATTGTTTCATTATAAATCATCTCCGAATATATTGTAACGTATTTTTGTAGATTCGTCAATAGAGTTCGTGTGTCTAAAGTATTAATACGCGTGAAAAAGTTTACAGTTTGTTTTTTTACGATACTAAAATTTAAACAAAATTTTATAAATAGCAGTTGTAATTACATAAAAAATACGTTATAATAAATATACAAATGATAAAAGCAATTCTTGATTTTGAAAGGAAGGGAAACAGTAATGGTTGAAAAGACAAGAGTATTTTCGCTTTCCGAAGGGGAGGAAGGCATCAAAGCGTCGCTCACTGCCGTATACGAAGCACTTCAGGAAAAGGGTTATAATCCCGTTAACCAGATCGTAGGATATATTGTATCGAAAGACCCTACATATATCACCACGCACAAAAACGCAAGGAATATCATTAAGAAGATCGACAGAGATGATCTTCTCGAAATAATGGTCAGATCGTTTCTTGATGTTAACTGAGAGGAGAGAAAATAATGTCGAAAGAAGTGCTGATGTATAAAAACAGACGTGTCGTTCGTCAGGGCGACAAGATAATCTACGGCAACCTCAACGAGAGTCATATTGCAGAGATTGATATTATCTCCAAAAAACAAGTCGGCAGCACAGAGGTAGCCGATAAAGTCGATGTAACGCTCATGCTTAACGATATGATGCTCAGCAGAAGGAAGCGCACCGTCAAGACCTCAAAGAAAAACGGGCTGTTCAGTGCGTTTGATCTCGCAAGCGTATGGCTTGAAAGGTACTGCAAATAACACAAAATGAAATTCAACAGAAATTCCCGGATGCGCAGGAGTGTTCGGGGTTTCTTTTGCAGATAAGAAAGGAAAACAACGTGGCAAAGCACATCAAGCGCAGCAAGATAATCCGCTCATACGACGGACTGGACAGAGAAGAAAAAACAGGCGGACTTATGTTCATGAGGGTGCTTGTGATCCTGCTGATGATCGGGTTTATAGCAGGCTGTATGTATATGCTCGTGAATAACATAATTGACGAGAACAAAAGCCTTTCCGATACCGATACGCCCTCGGTTTGCTATCGTTCGTACACCGCAGACGAGTCGGAAATGCTTATACGCTTCTATAATGCGTCGTATCCGCTGCCCGAGAACTACACCGTAAATACGGTACAGTACAGCGATACCGTTGCCGTAAACAGCCTGATGATTGACGATCTTAACGAGATGATAAAGGCTGCCCATGATGACGGAGTGGAACTCAGCGTTGTGAAGTGTTATGCAGATCAGACGGAATGCGACAGGGCATTCTCGATGCTTAAAGCCGAGTACGAGAGATCGGGCGCAACTCTTGCGGAAGCCGAGAGTATGGCAAGGGCAATATCTCCGCCGGGCAATATGAATGAGTTCGCAACGGGTCTGCTCATCACGTTCAGCGATGATGACAGCTATGCGTTCTCGAAAACAAAGGCGTATCAGTGGCTATATAAGAACGGCATTGAGTACGGCTTTATCAACCGCTATACAAGCGATAAAGAGAATATTACCGGGATCAAGGAAAACCTTACCGTGTATCGCTATGTCGGCTCGGATAATGCCTCAAAAATGCGCAGTTTCGGTATGTGTCTCGAGGAATATTACGATTATTGCTCCTACAGGCAGTAAAATTTTAAAAAATGCGTGAGATATTGAAAAAAAGACTTGATTTTTTTCCGGAGTAGTGGTATAATTCTAATGTTACTTACGGAGTGTCGAAAGAGGTGAACAGTAATGAAGCAGAATACTCATCCGAATTATGAGCAGACAACAATTACATGCGCTTGCGGTAATGTTATCGAGACAGGCTCAACTAAGAAGGATATCCGTGTAGAAATTTGTTCTAAGTGCCATCCGTTTTTTACAGGTAAGCAGAAGCTCGTAGATACAGGCGGACGTGCTGACAAGTTCTATAAGCGTTATGGTATGACAAAGAAGTAATCATACCCGCAGTAATAACAATGATATTTCAATGACCGTCAAAGGCAGCTTTGGCGGTTGTTTTGTTATAGTACACACAAAGGGGAGAAGACCATGAGCGAGTATCTTACCGTAAAAAACAATGCGTCCGATGAGTTCATCGAGAAGCGTTCACGCTTTATCGGCTATTGCAGACCCGTCAAAACGCAGGACGAAGCTGCAGCGTTTATCAGTGAGATACGCACACGCCATTGGGACGCTACTCATAATGTCTACGCTTATATCCTTTCCGACGGGCAGATAATGAGATACAGCGACGACGGCGAACCTCAGGGCACTGCAGGCGTACCCGTGCTGGAGGTCATGAAGAAGTCGGGCATCACCGACGCAGTTGTCGTCGTGACGAGGTATTTCGGCGGTATAATGCTCGGCGCAGGCGGACTTGTGAGGGCATACTCTCACGGCGCATCGATAGCGATCGCCGCCGCAAAGGTGATAAAAATGCAGCTTTGCGCCGAATGTACGGTAAGCTGCTCGTACAGCAGATACGGCAAGGTGTCGTCGCTGATACCCGAGATCGGCGGAGTGATCGACGACTCTGATTTCGGGCAGGATGTAGATATTCTGTTCCATATCCCCGAGGAGAAGCTGCCAAAGCTCAACAAAGCGCTTGCCGACGCCACAAGCGGAGAGGTTCGGGCGAACTCCGACGGCGCAAGGTATTACGAATGCGGATAATATCCGCTGATGATCCGCATTCATACTTTATCCAATGCTTAATATAAAACCTGAAGTCCGAATTTGTTGGACGCAAGTTTTGGAGCTTGAACGGCACAGAATTACGAATGCGAATTACAAGCAGCCGTGGGGCTGCCGCCGCTCTTTGTTTAAAGATTCAATCACCGATAGTAAGGAGGAATAGTTATTATGCTGCCCAAAGACCCTATAATTCTTTTATCATATATCAATACTCAGCTCAGGGACAATTACGAGAGCCTAACCGAGCTCTGTAAATCATTGTCTGCCGACGAGCAGGATATTCGCAGTACGCTTTCGGCTGTGAATTATGAGTACGACGAAAAACTGAACAGGTTTGTATAAGGAGGATATATGCACCACTGCATGAA
Organism: uncultured Ruminococcus sp.; assembly: GCA_902797065.1. Classification (GTDB taxonomy): domain Bacteria; phylum Bacillota; class Clostridia; order Oscillospirales; family Acutalibacteraceae; genus RUG592. The sequence goes on along the minus strand of CADBRK010000240.1, from coordinate 229 downwards.
GCTTGACCGCAAGCCGTTTGATATGATAAGATCGGGTGAAAAGACTTATGAACTCAGACTTTTTGACGAGAAAAGGCAGAAGCTTTCCGCTGCCGATACAATAGAGTTTACCGTAAATGACGGTACCGGAGAGAAGATAGTTAAAACAATTAAAGCACTGCACAGATTTTCTGATTTTGCCGGGCTTTACAGTGTTCTTCCGCTTGATAAGTGCGGTTACGCTCCCGGA
>CADBRK010000239.1 GCA_902797065.1 uncultured Ruminococcus sp. | reverse complement strand
TATGCGAAACACCTGTAGGCGTTCGCCTGCCGCGAGCTTTGAAACAAGATTTTTTATTACTAAGTACGCGGAACGCCCGTCGCCGCGCGGCGACAAAGAGAAATAAAAAAATAATAAATTTTTTTGAAAAAAATGCACCCAAATACAAGTTTTGGTTGTTTATATATACAGAAATAAAAGGACGGTGTCGATAATGGAAACAACACGCACAAACAAACAGAAAAAACTGCTAAGCCTCATTCTTGCAGGTATCCTCGCGGCTTCATCAATGTCGGCTGTAACTGTCACGGCAAATGCAGAAGAGCCCGACAGCACGCCGCAGCTGATTGCAGCCCCGGACACGGCAACCCCGGACGTACCCGCAGATTATAACCTTGCGGACAGCATTCAGGAGGGTACTATACTCCACTGCTTCAGCTGGAAATACTCCGACGTAACCAAAGAGCTTCAGCGTATCGCAGAAGCGGGCTTTACCTCGATCCAGATTTCCCCTGCGCAGACCGATCTGCAGGATATGACAGGCTGGTATACCGAAGACGGCGAGCGTCTTAAAGGTACTCCGTGGTACGAAATATACTGTCCGGCTCAGCTTGCATTCTGCGACAACGGTGTATTCAATCACAGGCAGGATCTGATCGAGCTTTGCGAGGAAGCCGACAAGTACGGCATAAACATAATCATGGACGTTGTCGGCAACCATATGATGAGATGGTATCACGAAGATCTGAGCGACGAGCTTTCCAAAGACGAATACTGGCACGACAATAACGGCAAATCTGTCAGCAACTACAGCAGAAGAAAGAATATCACCTTCAACAACGTAGGCACTCTTCCCGACCTCAACACCGAGAACAAGTATATCCAGCAGCTCACAGTCGAATATCTTAACGATCTTAAGAGCATGGGCGTTGACGGTATACGCTGGGACGCAGCAAAGCATATTGCGCTCCCGAGCGAGGGCAGCGACTACTGGCAGGTTGTCACCGACACAGGGCTGTACAACTACGGCGAAGTGCTGACGGGTCCCACGGACGACAACAACCACGACGAGCTTATGGCGGAGTACGCCGAGTACATGAGCGTGACCGACTCAAAATACAGCGAGAATCTTTTCGGCGCATTCAGCATGAAAAAAGTTCCCGTATCCGACGGCAACTGGACGTCAAGAGGCGTTACCGCAGATAAGCTTGTATACTGGGGCGAAAGCCACGATACATATTCAAACGACGGCCAGTACGGCGGAACGAATTACATGACGCAGAACGTCATCGACAGAGCGTACGCAGTAGCAGCAGCACGTGCAGACGCAACCTCGCTGTATTTCTCCCGCCCCGACTCTACCAAGAAGATTGATATTCTGTTCGGCAACAAGGGCAGCACTCACTATGTTTCTCCCGAGGTAAGCGCAGTCAACCACTTCCATAACGCTATGATCGGCAAAAAGGACTGCTATGCGGCGTCTGACAACCACGCAGTTATCACAAGAGAGAACGGCGGCGCAGTTATCGTATGCGGCGATGAGACGGGCGAAGTTACGGTCGAGAACGCAGGCGGCCTTGCAGCACCCGGAACATATATCGACGAGGTATCGGGCAATACGTTCGTTATCACTAAGGATACGATCACGGGTACTGTCGGCGAAAGCGGTATCGCAGTTCTCTATGACTCCCCCGTACTCGGCAGAATATACATTGAAGGCGACGAGAGCGTGAAATTCGGCGCCGAAAAGACAATTACGCTCAGAGCGGTATGCCTTGAAAACGCTTCATACACCCTTACACACACAAAGAAGGGCGAAGTGATCTCTATCGAAACTAAAGACTTCGCCGACAAAGACACCGTAACAATCGGCAAAGACTCGGGCTTGGGCAGCATATTCACACTTGAACTCAACGGCAAGACAGCCGACGGCAAAGAGCTCGGCGAGAGCTATACATATTACTATAGCCCCGAAGAACGTGCGGAAATGCCCGACAGCTCATACAATGCACGCAGTATAACATTTGATAATATAGACACATTGTGGAACGATGTTTACGTTTATGTATCATACACAGGCGACGGCGGCGAGATAGTCAACGCAGACTTCCCCGGTGAGAAAATGACAGACGCAGGCAATGAGTACTACACATATGTTATCCCCGAGAAATTCAAGGAACACCGCTTCGAACTGCTCAATGTAACGTTCAGCGACGGCGCAGGAAATGTGATCTCCGAATACAAAGACATTTATTACGATTTGGAAGATTTACCGATCAGAAAAATGACGATGTACTATGAGTCCGCAGGTTATTACAGCGACGACTACTGGCATTCGTACTTTATGGGACGC
>CADBRK010000238.1 GCA_902797065.1 uncultured Ruminococcus sp. | reverse complement strand
TCGGTCTATCGCAAGAATAATATGCAGTTCCTGCGCTGCGGCGTCATGGATTATCTGATCATATGAGCGCTGCAAAAACGATGAGTACACCGCAAACACCGGGATCATTTTTTCCGTGGCGAGTCCTGCGGCAAAGGTCACTGCATGTTCTTCGGCAATACCCACATCAAAGAATCTTTCTTTATACTCCTGTGAAAACTTTGCCAGACCGGTACCAAGCTTCATGGCGGCAGTTATTGCACAAATGCGCTTATCTTTCCCGGCAAGGTCGCACAATATTTCTCCGAACCGTGCGGAAAAGCCCTTCTTTGAACCGACAGGTTCTCCGCTGTCTATGTCAAAGCTCGAAACGCCATGATACGACAACGGATCGTCTTCCGCAAACTGATAGCCCTTACCCTTTGTCGTAATAACATGTATAAGAACAGCCTGATTAACATTCTTAGACGCATTCAATGCGTCAATCAGCTTCCCCAAATCGTGTCCGTCAACAGGACCGTAATATACAAAACCGAGATCTTCAAAAATTGTATTTCTGTAAACCGAGATCCTAAGCTTTGACTTTGAATGAAGCATAAGCTTCCTGATCGGATTGCCGATAACGGGCGTATGGAACAGTATCTTTTCTACGATCTTCTTTGTTTTTATATAGCCGGGTCTGATCCTTATATGAGTAAGGTATTTTGCGATCGAACCCACATTCCGTGAGATAGACATTTTGTTGTCGTTGAGAATAACAGTGAAGTTCTTATTTGAACGTCCTGCGTTATTCAGCCCTTCAAACGCAAGACCTCCGGTCAATGCGCCGTCTCCGATAACGGCAATAGTTCTGCCCTTTTCTCCTTTTATCGCTCTTGCCCGAGCAATTCCGTAAGCGGCGGAAATTGACGTACTGCTGTGCCCGACATTAAAAGCGTCGTAGGGGCTTTCACTTCGCTTCGGGAATCCCGACAATCCGCCTTTTGTTCTGATCGTTTCGAGCTTATCCCTTCTGCCTGTAAGGATCTTATGAGTATATGACTGATGTCCTACGTCCCATACGATTTTATCCGTGGGAGTATTGAACACATAGTGCATGGCAACGGTAAGCTCGACCGTACCAAGGTTAGGCGATAAATGACCGCCGTTTTTCGATACAGTCCTGATGAGTTTATCTCGTATTTCTTCACAAAGAATATCTAATTCCCCTACGCTTAGCTTTTTCAGATCGGCAGGAGAATTTATTTTGTCTAAATATTCGTATTCGGAATTATTCAAAGTAATTCATCCTTTTCAACAGATACGTGCAGCAAGCTTCTCTGCAAACGCACTCAGAAACTCTGTATTCTTATCAAAGGCATCAAGCGCACCGAGTGCCGTTTTTGTCAGTTCGTCTACCTTTTTTCTCGATTGCCCGATACCGAGTATCGTTACATAATTCACCTTTTCGTTTTCGGCGTCGCTTCCTACAGGCTTTCCGAGAGTAGACGTGTCAGAGGTAATATCCAGAATATCATCAACTATCTGAAACGCAAGCCCGATACTTTCTGCGTAGGATTCTGCGGCGGCTATTTTTTTATCGTCCGCACCCGCAAGAACACACCCCATCACACATGGCGCTTTTATCAGTCTGCCTGTCTTTTTGGAATACATATCAAGTATGACCTCAAGAGACGGTGATTTTCCCTCGGTCAGAATGTCGATCGTCTGTCCGCCTGCCATTCCGCTCGCCCCTGCCGCACGAGCAAGTATCCCTGCAGCTTTTGCGCCGTTGAGTCCTGCTTTTGACAACGCACTTTCACTGAGCATAGATTCAAAAGCGAGCGTCTGGAGCGCATCTCCGGCAAGCAGGGCAATATCCTCACCGTAAACTATATGATTAGACGGTCTGCCTCGGCGAAGATCATCATTGTCAAGGCACGGCAGATCATCATGTATGAGCGAATATGCGTGTATCATCTCCACGGCGCATGCATACGGCAGCGCATGTTCAGCGTTACCGTTACAAGCTTCGCAGAATGCAAGCAGTAAAGTCGGGCGTATTCTTTTGCCCGGTGCAAGCAGACTGTACTTCATGGACTCGATCAGATTCTTCTCATAGCAGTCCTCACCGGGTAAAAGCGTCGGCAAAAAAGTCTCTATCATAGAGATATACTTATTGTCCATGATTTATTCCTCCGACGGTTCCAAAGAGATCTGTGAAAATTTCAGCTCTGCTTTACTCAGTTTTTCGTAGCAGAAAGCGGTAAGCTTTGCCGCTTCTTCATAAAGATTTATCGCATCATCAAGATTAACATCGGGTTTGCCGAGTGTTACACATATTTCTTCGAGACGTTTTTTTGCTTCTTCATATGTCATGTTTTCGTTCATAATATCAGTCTCCGTTTTCATTAATAATATAATCGTATACAGTGATCTTAGTTTGCACTTATCCGTGAGCCGATAACCGAACAATCCAGTTTTCCGTCGGATAATGTTACCGTTAC
>CADBRK010000237.1 GCA_902797065.1 uncultured Ruminococcus sp. | reverse complement strand
TCTTCGATAGCTACTATAGGTATCTCGACGCCCATTACGCTTCGGTACGACAGTGTAAGAGAGTCCTCCTCCTCAACGGCGCGTGAAAACTCATCGCAGAAACCTATGGTGATATTAGCCGATTCGAGCGCAAGATAAGCTTCTTCATACGCTTTGTCTATCTTGCCCTGTATGGACTTCGCCTTGTCAACAAGCGACATCAGTTCACGTATGAGAATGTTCCTCTTCTTGTCGAGCAATTCATAGCCGAGCCGTGATAATTCCAGAGATTTCTTGGAATTCATCAGATTACCTTTTGTAGGTACTGCCTGTACTGCCATTATATCACCCCTCGATTACTCTTCGGCAGGTTTGTAATAAACATCAAGGATCTTATCGTCAACTCGGTCAAGCTCACTCCTCGGCAGAAGTCCGAGAAGCTCCCAGCCGAGATCAAGACTCTGCTCGATACTGCGGTTTTCCGTGAACTTCTGACTGACAAAACGTGCTTCAAACTGTTCGCCGAATACAAGATACTTTTTGTCTATCGGTGAAAGCTCTTCTGCGCCGATAACAGACGCCAGGCTTCGTGCGTCGATAACTTTTGCGTATGAAGCAAACAGCTGATTTGCAAGCGCCTGATGATCCGAACGTGTATAGCCCTCGCCTATTCCGTCCTTCATAAGACGTGACAGCGACGGAAGAATATCAACCGGAGGATATATGCCCTGTCCCTGCAGACCTCTGTTGAGTACGATCTGACCTTCGGTGATATAGCCCGTAAGATCGGGTACGGGGTGTGTAATATCGTCGTTGGGCATTGTAAGTATCGGTATCTGAGTAACGCTGCCGCTGCTGCCCTTTATCATTCCGGCACGTTCATACAGAGACGCAAGATCGGAGTAGAGATAACCCGGGAAGCCTTTTCTGCCGGGGATCTCGCCCTTTGACGAGCTGAACTCACGCAGCGCTTCCGCGTACGATGTCATGTCTGTCATAATTACAAGCACGTGCATATCAAGCTCAAACGCAAGATATTCGGCAACCGTGAGCGCACATTTCGGTGTAAGAATTCTTTCGATGATAGGGTCGTTCGCAAGATTCAGAAACATTACTACCCTGTTCATAACGCCGAATTCCTCAAAGCTTCTCTTGAAGTAATCTGCTACGTCATTTTTTACACCCATTGCGGCAAAAACTACGCAGAAGCCTTTGCCGTCGTCATCGGCTATCTTCGCCTGACGAACGATCTGTACGGCAAGCTCGTTGTGCTTCATACCCGAACCCGAGAAGATAGGAAGCTTCTGCCCTCTTATCAGCGTAATAAGCGTATCTATAGTCGAGATACCGGTATTGATGTAGTTTTTCGGGTATACTCTCGAAACAGGGTTCAAAGGTGTTCCGTTGATGTTTGCTTTTTTCTCGGGATATATCTCTCCGAGTCCGTCGATCGGCTTTCCCGAGCCGTTCAGGATTCTGCCGATTATCTCTCTCGACAAGGGCATTTCCATCGGTCTGCCCGTAAGCCGTGTGCGTGTATTTTTAAGAGAAAGGTTCCTCGTACTCTCGAAAACCTGCACGACGATCCTCTCGCCGTCCATCTGTACGATCCTGCCCTGACGTATGGTGCCGTCTTCAAGCCGTATGTCAACGATCTCTTCGTTAAATGCACCCCGAACTCCGTCAAGAACGATGAGAGAACCGTTGATTTCCTTTACTCCAACATAATCTAAAACCATTCTTTGTTCATTCCTTTCCTGTCAAAGTGCATCAGTTAAACTCGGCGGTCAGAGTCGAATTAAGCGCCTCGTCAATTTCTTTCTCGTAGTCCTTGAACATCTCAAGGTTAGCGTTGGGAATATCATACTTCATCTTTGTAAGCTTATCGAACAGACCGAGCGAGATAATTCTTGAAATAGGGATATTTCTGGAGATAAGCTCCTTTGCAACCTCGTGCAGATGAAGGATAGTTTTCATCATCAGCTTCTGCTTTTCGGGCGGAACGAATGTATCGTCCTTATGGAAAGCATTCTGCTGCAGGAATCCAACGCGGATAACTCTTGCCGTTTCGATGATAAGCTTCTGATCGTCGGGCAGAACGTCCGAACCGATAAGCTTAACGATCTCCATCAGCTTATTTTCTTCCTGAAGGATCGCGTTTATCTTTGAACGGTACTCTATAAAATCACGTCCGAGGTTCTTCTCGAACCATGGGTCAAGATCGGTAAAATACTCGCTGTAGCTCGTCATCCAGTTGATAGCCGGATAATGACGCGCGTACGCAAGAGATTTGTCAAGCGCCCAGAAACAGCGTGTAAATCTCTTTGTGTTCTGAGTAACAGGCTCGGAGAAGTCTGCGCCCTGCGGCGATACAGCGCCGATTACGGTTACGGAACCTTCCGTGCCGTTCAGATTCTTGACACGTGAGGCTCTCTCGTAGAACTCCGACAGTCTTGACGGAAGATATGCAGGGAAGCCCTCCTCTGCGGGCATTTCTTCGAGACGTCCCGAGATTTCTCTCAAAGCCTCTGCCCAACGTGACGTTGAGTCTGCCATTATTGCGCAGTGATAACCCATATCTCTGTAATACTCCGCAAGCGTAATGCCCGTGTAAATAGACGCTTCTCTTGCGGCAACAGGCATGTTTGACGTATTGGCGATAAGCACCGTTCTGTCTGTCATAGGTCTGCCCGACTTCGGGTCGATAAGCTCTCCGAACTCCTGCAAAACCTGGCTCATCTCGTTGCCGCGCTCGCCGCAGCCGACATACACGATAATATCAGCGTCGCACCACTTTGCAAGCTGATGCTGCGTCATTGTTTTTCCTGCGCCGAAGCCGCCCGGCACAGCCGCAGTACCGCCCTTTGAAATAGGCAGCAGAGTGTCGATAACTCTTTGACCAGTGATAAGCGGAACATCTGCGGGCATTTTTTTCAGAACGGGGCGAGGCGTTCTGATAGGCCACTTCTGGCAAAGCGTCAGATCGTGCGTATTTCCGTTCTCGTCTTTGAGTACGGCAACCGTCTCGTTGATACTGTATTTGCCGTCTTTTTTTACCTTTACGATCTCTCCGCTGAGATACGGCGGAACCATAACCTTATGTTCTATTATTCTTGTTTCGGGGATAGTGGCGTAAATATCGCCGCCGGAAAGTTTATCCCCTTTCTTTACCGTGATCGTAACGTCCCACTTTTTATGCTCGTCAAGCGGTGAGACCGCTGCGCCTCTCGATATAAACGCACCTTTTGTGAGTATCTCTATCTCTTTCAGCGGACGCTCGATACCGTCGAATATATTGTCCATTATTCCGGGACCCAGTGTAACATTCATAGGCGCGCCTGTGCCTATGACCTCGTCGCCCGGCTTAAGTCCGGTTGTTTCCTCATAAACCTGGATAGTTGTTGCCTTGTCGGTGATCCTGATGACTTCGCCTACAAGTCTTTCCTTGCCTACATAAACCATTTCCATCATAGAAAATGTGCGGCTGTTTTTTACGGTAACGACAGGACCGTTTATTCCGAAAATAACATCTTTATTTTCCAATCGTTTCAGCTCCCTTATTACATTT
>CADBRK010000236.1 GCA_902797065.1 uncultured Ruminococcus sp. | reverse complement strand
TTAAAAAAATCTTTTTTAAAATTCACATTATAGACAACGAAGACAGCAAAAAAACCGCATGAATACTGATTTATCAGATTTCATGCGGTTTTTTCGTTTAATTGTTTAAGTCCGAGTGACTGGAGTCGAACCAGCGGCCTCTTGAACCCCATTCAAGCGCGCTACCAAACTGCGCCACACCCGGTTGTCTGAGTCAACGATAGTTATTATAGCATAGTTTGTTTGCAAAATCAAGCCTTTTTAGAAATTTTTTTATTTTTTCTTTTTAAGTTTTTTTCAGGAAGTATAAATGTTACAATTGAGTAACAAACAATATATTTTAGCCAAAAAAACTTGAATTGTGACTCTTTTTATCGTATAATTAATAAGAATGCACAATTTGGAAAGGAGCCTGAAAATGGCAGGGGATCTGACATTTTTTCTGAAAAATTCGGTTCATTACTATGGGGTTTTTTGCACAAAGTTTGACACCGTAAATCCGTATACCGATATGCTTACGGCAGTAAGGAAGAAGTATTATGAATCCGGACTTAAAACTCAGAAGATGAAAACAAGCAAACGTGTTAACGACGTTATTTACAGATATAATTATAATCTTAACGAAGATACCGTTCTCAAATGGCGAGTTTATAACGAAACACATATTGTGGAGAGGGTGATCTCTCCCAATAATCAGAACTACAGAGTCGAGATTCGTGACCGTTCGGGAACTATACTTAAAAAGTGTATCTACTTCGGTACTTATCATAATTGGATAAAAACAAAGTATTATGACGACAGCAGCGAACAGCCCGTGATGGAGCTTGCGTACTTTAATAAGAACGGCGTTACCGTTATGCTTAGATATACGCCCGATTGTTCGCCCGATAAACCCGAGATACTTTATCCGTGTACACCTGTTAATGACGACAGTATCAGAAAATCCCTTACAGATGAGCTCGGTACTCCCGACGTGTTTGTAATATGTTCAAACGGCTTTGTATTCTTTGCAGATCATGACTATTCACGAAAATGGAATTCTATGGCTTCGCAGTTACAGCACGGTCACACGGAGCCTCTTTTCCCCGATACGGATACAAAAACAATAGTAACGGAACTCAAAAAGGAGAGTGATTCGATGAATCGTGAAGAAAACAATAGAATTGATCTCACAAAAACTCAGGAAGTTATAATCCCGCAGGAAATCAAAGAAGACAGTGTTATAATAAAGAATACTCCTGTCACCCCCGACAGATCATCTGTCTTGCCGTCGCGAAAGTTTGATCTTTCGAGTGTATCCGACGATGAGAAACGTGATGCAAATGCTTCTCCTATCGGGAACAAAGTACATTCCGATTCTTTGATGAAGCTTTCCGATGATGAAGGTCATACTGATGACGATGACATTTACAGTGATGACAAACCTGCTAAAGATAAATACGACACCTCCGAGTTTGAGGTGGATATTGTTGATAATAACAGCGATCTGTCCGATCTCTCCTCGCTTGAAGATGATACCCGGGAGTCCTCGGACAAAGAACCCGAACCGACACGCTCTTATGAGTACAAACGTGTACGTCCGATTAAAACCATCAATCCATTTGAGAATCTCCCCGAAAGAATCGGCGGCAGATCGGATTTTTCAAGAGATAACAATACATCGGGCAATACGGTAGACGATGTTAAGCGCGCGTACGAGAATGTAAAGACAGCCAACAGGATCTCCGCAGAGAAGCCCCGGATGCCGGTAAGCGTTCCCGAACAGCCTGCAAAGCAGAATGTACTGCCCGATTTGTCCGGTACTCTCACTCCCGCAAAGATCATCAGAGTCAATGAGGATGAAATATACTGCTACTATGGTCAGACGGACGATGATGGCAGACGCAACGGTTACGGCAGAACAGCCATGAAGAACGGTCACACAGCATACGACGGCAATTATTCGGGTGATCTGAGAAACGGCTTCGGAGTCTATTATTACCGCAACGGCAAGGTGTGCTATGTCGGCGATTGGAAAAACAACCATAAGCACGGCGTGGGCATTTCATTTAATCACAAAGACCGCACAATGTATGTCGGCGGTTGGGAGAACGACACCCCGATCGGAATGGGCGCAAAATTCGATGACAACGGAGAACTCTCATTTGCGGGCAGATGGGCTAACGGCCGCCGTGAAGGCGTGGGCATGCTGTATAATCCCAAAGACGGCGGAGTGTTTGTTTCTCGCTGGGAGAACGATGTTTTATCGGAGAAAGGCACTGTCTTTGATTCGATGGGCAATCTCGTATATAACGGAAGCTGGAAAAAGGGCACACGCAACGGCGTAGGTACTCAATACGATAAGCAGGGTCTTGTTGTATATTCCGGCGAATGGAAGAACGGCAAATACGACGGCGAGGGTATGCTGAACCTTAACAACGGATATAAGATCGTCGGAGAATTTGTTGCCGGCAGAGTTCAGGGTTATGCAGTTGTTACTACCAAAAAAGGCAAGGTCTTGTATGAGGGACAGTGGCTGAATAACAGGTATAACGGCGAGGGCAAGCTATATAATATGAAGAACGGTTCGTGGTGTCAGGGAACTTTTGTCAACGGAGATCCCGTCGGTGTGCTGCTTGGCTATAATAAAGACGGTGAACTGATTTATCAGGGCGAGTGGGACAAAGGCAGGTTTAACGGCAGAGGAATCGGCTACGAGAACGGAGAGAAAGTCTACGACGGCGAATGGGTCAACGGTATCAGAACAGGCAGCGGTACCGAGTATAAGAACGGCAGAACTGTCTTTACGGGCGAATTCTGCGATAATATGCGCTGCGGATTCGGCAAGAGCTACGACGAGAACGGCGATCTGATCTACTGCGGAATGTGGAAGGATAATCTGTATGATGGCGAAGGCATTCTGTATGAGCTTGGCGAACCGAGATACGTGGGAAGCTTCAGGAACGGATCTCTGCACGGAAGAGTCAACGAAGTCCTTGACGGTATTATTATCGGCGAGTGCCTGTATAATGACGGAAAGTGCAAATACAAGAGGGAATACTCACACGACGGCATGACGCTGAAATACGAGGGTCATATCAAGAACGGCAAGCATGAAGGAATGGGATGTCAGTTTACGGAATACGGCGAAAAACGCTTTGAGGGTATCTTTAAGGATAACGAACCGTTCAAGAATATGAAGGTACGTCTTATGGGACTTGAACCGCTTAAAACAAGCGAAAATATGAAAGAAACTCCCTATAATCTATACATAGACGGCAACAGCTATGTTGTGGAAAAAGAGTACAACGGAGGATCTTATTCCGGTATGTTGGTTGACGGCAAACCCGAGGGTAAGGGAACTATTCTGTATTTTGATCATGGATATACAGGTGTGTTCTCGGCAGGCACTGCCTGCGGTCTTGGCGTAATATATGAATGGGACGGCAGCGAGGTAACGGGAACATTCTCGAAATACGCAGACGATAATACAAACGATATTGTTTTTGCGAATAATATCGTGTACCATATTATCAAGAAATAAAGGTGTGACAGATTTATGAATACAACATTTGAAAAGTTTATAGACAATATGATAGATTGGCTTAAAGATTTTCTCCCTAATCTTTTGGGCGCAGTAATAATTCTCATAGTCGGAATGTGGCTTTCGGGAGTGATAGCAAAAATTGTTTCAAGAGCGATGAAGGGAGCAAAAATAGGAGAGACCGTAATATCCTTTGCGAATTCCTTTATAAAAATATCAATAAAAGTATTGGTCATTGTTGCGGCTCTGGGTACGCTTGGCTTTAACGTCGCGTCTTTGGTTACGGCGGTAGGCGCGGCAACGGTTGCGATAGGTCTGGCACTTCAGGATAGTCTGAAAAACGTAGCGAGCGGCCTTACTATCCTCATTGCAAAGCCGTTCACGGTAGGCGATTATCTCGAAACAAACGGACTCCAGGGTACGGTTACAAGGATAGACATAGCAAGCACACATCTGCTTACGATCGACAACAAAGAAGTTATTATACCGAATTCAAGCATATCAACGAGCAGTATCGTCAATTACACGTCACAGGATAAACGAGGAGTATTTCTCAGCTATAATGTGTCTTACGGTTCGGACATTGATAAAGTCAAGGGTGTTGTTTTAAGCGTCATCGAAAAAAACAAAACAATCTTCAAAGAGCCTGAGCCGTATATCGTTGTAGGCAAGCATGAGGATAACGGTATAGAGATCGTTGTAAGAGTCTGGTGCAAAACGTCTGATTACTGGAACGTATATTTTTACATGCAGGAGAATATCAAGAAAGAATTTGATAAAAATAAGATTGAAATTCCGTTTACACAGGTTGATATACACAACAAATAATAATTAACTGAGATTCCCAATTATTGGTTTAACTTGCCGATTTTTGGGAATTATCATTATTCTTAAGACAGATTGACATATACGCGAGTTTGTTATAGAATTAATTTGTATGCAGAAAAAAACCAGATGGGAGAGTGTTGTAATGTCAGATGGACGTTTTCATTTAAAATCCGATTACAAGCCTACGGGAGATCAGCCGCAGGCGATAGACGCAATAGTTAAAAGTATAGAGAGCGGACACAAGGAACAAACGCTTTTGGGTGTAACTGGCTCGGGAAAAACGTTTACAATGGCAAATGTAATAGCAAGGCTTAACCGTCCTACGCTGGTACTTGCACATAACAAAACTCTTGCCGCACAGCTGTGCAGTGAGTTTAAAGAGTTCTTTCCCGATAATGCGGTAGAGTATTTTGTTTCTTATTATGACTACTATCAGCCCGAGGCGTATATCGCTCAGACCGATACGTATATCGAAAAGGATTCCTCTATAAATGACGAGATAGACAAGCTTCGACACAGCGCAACGCTTGCGTTATCCGAAAGACGGGATGTAATAATTGTAGCAAGCGTTTCGTGTATATACAGCCTAGGTAACCCGATAGATTATCGGAATATGGTCATTTCTTTGCGCCCGGGTATGGAAAAGCCGAGAGACGAGCTTCTCAAGAAACTTGTAGAGCTGCAGTACGACAGGAATGACATTAACTTTGTCAGGAACACATTCCGGGTCAGGGGAGATGTTGTAGAGATATTCCCTGCTTCGAGCAGCAATAATGCGGTTCGTGCCGAATTCTTCGGAGATGAGATCGACAGACTGTGCGAGGTGAACCCACTCACCGGAGAAATTGTCGCCGAGCTTAAACATGCGGCTATCTATCCCGCTTCCCATTATATTGTACCGCAGGATAAAATGGCTGCGGCGCTCAAAGAGATAGAATGTGAACTGGAGGACAGACTTGCATATTTTCAAAACGAAGGAAAGCTTCTGGAAGCTCAGCGTATCGAACAGCGCACACGGTATGATATGGAGTCTTTAATGGAGATCGGCTTTTGCCCCGGTATCGAGAATTACTCTCGTGTGCTGTCGGGCAGAGCGCCGGGCAGTATGCCTTATACACTGCTTGATTATTTCCCGAAAGATTTTATTCTGTTTGTAGACGAGTCGCATGTTACTCTGCCGCAGGTCAGAGGAATGTACGCAGGAGACCGTGCAAGGAAGCAAAATCTTGTTGATTACGGATTCAGACTGCCTTCGGCTTTTGATAACAGACCCTTGAATTTTGACGAGTTTTACAGTAAAATAAATCAGGCGGTGTTTGTGTCTGCAACACCGGGAGACTTCGAGCTTGAAAAGAGCGGCATTACAGCGGAACAGGTCATCAGGCCTACAGGACTGCTTGATCCCGAAATATCGGTTCGCCCGACGGAAGGTCAGATAGACGATCTTATATCCGAGATAAACGAGAGAACAAAGAAGGGTTTCCGTACGCTTGTTACTACTCTTACAAAAAAGATGGCGGAAGACCTTACGGCGTATTTTGAAGATATGGGTATCAGGGTGCGGTATATGCATCGTGATATTGATACCGTTGAACGCATGGAGATTATACGTGATCTGCGTCTTGGTGAGTTTGATGTGCTTGTCGGGATAAATCTTCTCAGAGAAGGGCTTGATATACCCGAGGTTGCGCTTGTGGCTATACTCGACGCCGACAAAGAAGGTTTCCTCAGAAGTGAAAGAAGCTTGATTCAGATAGTCGGCAGAGCCGCACGCAACAGCGAAGGTACAGTTATTATGTACGCCGATTCCGTTACACCGTCTATGGAGAAGGCACTTACTGAAACTGCACGTCGCAGAGACAAACAGATGAAGTATAATAGGGAACATGGCATAGTTCCTAAAACTATAGTCAAAAAGGTCAGCGATATTATCGAGATCTCTACACACAAAGATGATGATAAAAAACAAAAGAAGCATTATACACCGGAAGAAAAACGGAAGCTTATCGAACAGCTTACAAAAGAAATGAAAGCGGCAGCACAGCTGCTTGAATTTGAACACGCTGCGTTCCTGCGAGATAAGATCAATAAACTGAAGGGAAAGAAGTGAGGATAAAAAATGTTAGAAATACATTATGCGGAAGTATTTATTCTTATTACCATTATCTGGCTTGCAGGTATGTTATACCGCACCGTAAAGAACAAACGGTTTGATACATTTGGCGAGCTAAAGCTGCTCACGGTGTATATATGCTTTATAGTAGTTGCAAGGATAACTCTTTTTCCGTGGCATCTTGTGGACGGTCATATTGGTACACTTGTGTTCGATAAAAAAAGAATTGTACCTCTTAATATGAACCTTGTGCCGATAGTTCA
>CADBRK010000235.1 GCA_902797065.1 uncultured Ruminococcus sp. | reverse complement strand
TGAATATCCGAAGGCGCAGCGGCTCGTTACCGACGACGGACAGCATTTTTACGATTCGTGATGAATTAAGTTAATGAAAGGAAAAGCATGATACATTTAAACGGTTGACATGCAGACATAAAAAATGAACGAATGGACAGAGATCAGAATTATTGTCCCGAATAAACATCTGGATACCGCAGGCGATATAGCGCAGATGACAGTGCCTTACGGCATATATATTGAAGATTATTCCATGCTGGAGGAAGAAGTCGAGCAGATAGCCCATATAGATCTTATAGATGAGGAGCTGCTTGCCAAAGACAGGACTCACGGCATTGTGCATATCTATATAAGCCCCGAAGATAATCCGCAGGAGGCGATAGCTTTCCTCAAAGAGCGATATACAAGCGAGGAGATACCGCATACTATAGAATGCGAAAGCTGCGTTGAAGAGGATTGGCTCAACAACTGGAAGAAGTATTTTAATCCTATTCCCGTGGGCGACAAGCTGCTTATCCGCCCGACATGGCGCGACGAATTCGACGCAGGCGGCCGTGTTGTGCTCAACCTTGACCCGGGGCTCGCTTTCGGTACGGGTACTCACGAGACGACACGGCTTGTGCTGCAGGTCATCGAGAAATATGCGGGAAAAGGAAAGACCTTCCTTGACATAGGCTGCGGCAGCGGTATTCTTGCGGTTGCCGGACTGCTTCTGGGCTGCGACAGCGCAGTCGGAGTAGATATAGACGAGATGGCAGTAAAAACAGCCGGCGAGAACGCACAGCTTAACGGCGTATCGGACAGGTTCGAGGTGCTTTGCGGAAATCTTACAGACAAGATCAGCGGTACTTATGATATTGTTGCGGCGAATATCGTTGCCGACGCCATAATCATGCTGAGCCGTGACGTCGGAAGCTTTATGAAGGACGATTCCGTGTATATAATGAGCGGTATCATAGACACAAGAAGCGAAGAAGTCGAAGCCGCTGTTTCGGAAAATTTTGAGATAATCGATAAATATGAGGAAAACGGCTGGGTCTGCCTTGTTGCAAAGAAAAAATAATTTACGAAATACGTAAAAAAGGATTGACCTATTTTGTATTTGTGGTACAATATATTTATATATCTTTTTTACATAATAGGAGGAAATTGTAATGAAAAAAAGAACAAAAGAAGCTGCCAACATGTTTTTCTCGGCATTCCTTGTATTGGCGTACATAATATGTAGCTACTTTATTTTGAAACTATCGTTCAAGCTTACAAACGCAACGGCTTTCAGTATTGTTAATCTGGCGGTGGTAGTTGTGTTTGGCGTACTTCTGTTTTATGCGACGAGAGTCGGCGACGGAAAGCAGATAGTTCGGTTCAGCCCGTCGGTGCTTATCCTTATAGTGCTGCCGGCTGCATATGCGGTCAGCGCATATTTTGCGGTTGGACTTCCGCTTCATGAGGTCATGGTGCAGAATGAGATCGTTCCTCATCTTGCGGCTGTTGCGCTGGGTTACGGATTACCGTACACATTCCTCAGCGGCTTTGAGATGGTAGCTGCGGAAGATGTTTATTTCCCCGAGCATTTCGAGGATAAAAACGAGGTCGAAGAGGAAGAATAAGTTCCGGATTATAAATTCCCCTGCATACGTAGGGGAAAATTTTATGTATCACAGATAAAGCGAAATGTAACGGAGGTAATATGATAAAGAACATAGCTGTTGTAAGTCTTTCAAGCGGCATTGCCGGCGAGCCGTTTGTGAAATTTGAATTGGAAATAGGTCTGCAGAGATTGAAAGAATATGGTTTAAATGTTAAGTTTATGCCGAATGCGCTCAAAGGTCTGGAATACACAAAGGCTCACCCGGAAAAAAGAGCGGAGGATCTTCTGCAGGCATTCCGTGATCCGGACACAGATATGATACTGTGCGCTATCGGCGGAGATGATACCTACAGGTTATTACCGTATTTGTTCGATAACAACGAGTTGGCAAAGGCTGTAACAAACAAAACTTTTCTCGGATTTTCAGATACAACTATCAATCATTTCATGCTGCATAAAGCGGGAATTCTTACTTTCTATGGGCAGGCTTTTCTTCCTGATTTATGTGAGCTGAGTTGTGAAATGCTACCGTATACCCGAAAGGCTTTTGAAGAACTGATATCGACAGGAACGATTAAAGAAATAACGCCTTCCGATGTCTGGTATGAGGACAGAGGAGAGTTTACTCCAGAGCAGGTAGGGAAACCGTTGGTATCTCATAAAAATAACGGATTTGAACTTTTGCAGGGAAGCCCTGTTTTTTCGGGGAAGATACTCGGAGGATGTATTTGCTCGATGTATGATATGTTTGACGGTGAACGCTATGCGGATATGCCCGAACTGTGCAGAAAATATCGGATATTCCCTGATAAGGAGGACTGGAAAGGTCGTATCCTGCTGCTTGAAACCAGTGAAGAGAAGCCCTCGCCGCAGAAATTTCAAAAGGCGCTTGAATACCTGAAAGCGACAGGTGTATTTGAAGTAGTTTCGGGTATTTTGTTAGGAAAGCCGATGGACGAAACGTATGCGGAAGAATATAAAAAATTGCTCGTTCAAGCTGTAGACAATCCCGGACTGTCGATAGTATGCAACCTGAATACGGGTCATGCCCTGCCGCGCTGCATTGTTCCTTTCGGAAAAGAAGCCATAGTAGATGCGGATAAACAGAGTATAAGATTTCTTGGATAACTGCAGATTCCGGTTTGCAGAGTGATAAAATGTAAAAAACACACGGAGGTAATAACAATGGGTTGTACTCATGACTGTGATAACTGTTCGGTGGCTTGTTCTTCAAAAAAGCCCGAGAGCCTGAAGCTTGAACCGAACGAGTTAAGCAATGTAAAAAAAGTAATAGGAGTAATCAGCGGCAAGGGCGGCGTAGGAAAATCTACGATAACATCAATGCTTGCCGTAGCTATGAACAGAGAGGGATTCAAGACGGCTGTTCTCGATGCGGATATTACAGGTCCTTCTATCCCGAAGGCGTTCGGACTGCACGAGAGGGCAAAGGGCAGCGAGATCGGCATTTTCCCCTCGATCACATCAACCGGGATAGAGATCATGAGCGTTAATCTTCTGCTCGAAAACGAAACCGACCCCGTAGTATGGAGGGGTCCCGTTATTTCGGGTACGGTAAAGCAGTTCTGGACGGACGTTGTATGGAACGACGTTGACTATATGTTCGTGGATATGCCGCCGGGAACAGGCGATGTTGCGCTTACGGTGTTCCAGTCGCTGCCGCTCGACGGAATAATAATAGTTACTTCTCCGCAGGAGCTTGTATCCATGATCGTGGAAAAAGCAGTAAAAATGGCGGAGATGATGAATATACCGATACTCGGCATAGTGGAGAACATGAGCTATTTCAAGTGCCCCGAATGCGGAAAAGAGCATAAGATATTCGGAGAGAGCAATATCGGACAGGCAGCAGAGAAGTTCGGCACAAAGGTGATCGCAAGAATGCCGATAGACCCCGAATTTGCAAAGTGCGAGGACGACGGCTCGATAGAACAGTATGTAAGCGATTGCCTGGACGATGCTGTTGATATGCTAAAGGGACTTTGATAAATACTTTTCGGGCAGTGAATTCGGAATATCGGATTTCGTTTACAATCCTTTTGTCAAAATTTTAAAGTAAATTCATATTTTTTATGTTATAATCTATAGTGTAGAAGTGTATCCGCAGAAGAACATGCTTGTTTTTCTGCGGAATGTTATAACAAACGGAGGGAATAACTTGGAAAATCCTGCTGTAGCTTTTGCATTTGATCTGACCGTAGTGATACTGCGTGTGGCTGTACCGCTGTTTGCCGTTGTGATACTGATCAGGCTTTATGCTTCGCTCAGGCAAAACAGACGTGACGAAAGACCGCTTATCATGCTGTATGACGAAGATGTCAGAAAAGCTGTTCCCGTGCTGTACTGGGAAAACTCAATAGGGAGGAGCAGAGCCTGCGACATATATCTTACGGACTCGACTGTTTCCAGAGAACACGCCGTTCTTATGAGGAGAGACGACGGCTGGAGCATTACCGATTCGGACTCGAAATCGGGAGTGTTTGTAAATGGCGAGAAGATATCCGGAAGAACAAATATATACCTCGACGACAGGATACGTATCGGCACAACAAACCTTATCGTCAAACGCGCCGAGGAATTTGAGGGCGCTACAAGGCGTTCGTGGTTCTTCAAGCCCAAGGGCAAGAAGATCATCGGTTCAAAGGGGCTGCTTGTCTTGCTGACGCTCTTTTTTCTGATCGTTTCCGCAGAGGCGTGCCTCGACAACAAAGCTCTGCGATCGGGTATTATAGATTTTATGCCTTTTACATACGGCTTTATTACGATAGGGCTTATGTGGGTGACATATATTTTCAGTACGCTGATATTGAAAAGAGTAAACTTTGAGATCGAAAGCCTTGCGTTTTTCCTGACGGGCGTCGGCGTGATGATTTCCGTACACCAAACGGAGAAACAGGCTATTGTGCAGCTTATTTCGGCTTTTATAGGTATTATTCTGTTTGAATTCCTGATAAAGATACTTGACGATCCCGACAGGGTTAACCATCTTACAAAGTGGGTATACGGCGCGTCGCTGGCGCTTCTTGCGATCAACCTTGTTTTCGGACGTACTCAGTACGGTGCGGCAAACTGGATCACTCTCCCCGGCGGAATATCGGTTCAGCCGTCGGAGGTTGTAAAGGTAGGGTTTATCTTTGTGGGCGCAGCGGGGCTCGATCAGCTCCAGACGAGGAAAAACCTCTTCGGATTCCTTGTTTTTTCTGCACTGTGCGTAGGCGCGCTTGTGCTTATGGGCGACTTCGGTACGGCGCTTATATTCTTTGCGACATATCTCATTATTTCGTTCATGCGTTCGGGAGATTTCGCAACTTTTGTTGTTGCGATAGGCGCGGCTGTTTTTGCGTCCGCTATCGTACTGCGGTTCAAACCGTATATAAGCGACAGATTCAGCGCATGGGGTCACGTCTTTGAAGAACCTTATGTCTGGGACACGGGCTTCCAGCAGGCGAGAACTCTTATTTACTGCGCAAGCGGCGGAGTGTTCGGCGTAGGACTCGGAAACGGTTTTTGCAAAAATCTGTTTGCGTCCGAAAGCGATATAGTTATAGGTATCCTCTGCGAAGAGATGGGCATAATTACGGCGGTAGTAATGGCTGTTGCGATCGGTGCGCTTGTTTTCTATGCAAGAGCGATCACCACGCGAAGCAGAAGTACATTTTATTCTATATCCGCATGCTGTGCGGCGGGTCTGCTGGTTATCCAGCTTTCGCTCAATCTTTTCGGCGCAACCGACATTCTGCCTCTCACGGGCGTAACGTTCCCGTTTATAAGCGCGGGCGGTTCGAGTATGATCTCCTGCTGGGGGCTGATGGCGTTTATCAAGGCAGCCGACGAGCGAACATATGCCGTAAGAAGGGAAAGTATGTTCCGTTCAAAAGAAGAATGAGGCATTGTTCCGCCGCAAGTTCCGGATCTGACCCTGGTCACTCTGTGATTAAAGTCGTCGGGCTTTGTGCGGAAGAAAGGAAAGGTCTATATGAAAAAAGTATTAAACAGGTCGTTTATGACCTGGATACTTGCTTTTGCGTTTTTCATCGGATTGGGATATTTTGTTGTTAATCTTATAGTGCATTCGTCCGAGTGGGCGCAGAAGCCTATGAATGCACACCTGTCCGTTACGGGTCTTGCTCAGGCAGGAGATATTCTGGACAGAAACGGAACAGTACTCGCCACAAGCGACGACGAAGGAAACAGAATCTATCATTCCGATTACAATACAAGACTCGGGCTGATGCATGCCGTCGGTGACGACAGCGTAAATATATCTACCGCTTTGCAGAGTGTTTACAGAACGGGGCTTACGGGATATAACTATATCCTCGGGCTTGGACTCCCCGAGTCGTTCAGAAGCAGCAGCGATATACAGACAACTCTCGACGCGGATTCGTGCGCGGCTGCTTATAGTTCCATGGCTTCAAGAGGGTACAACGGCGCATGTGTTATCTATAATTACAAAACAGGCGAGGTAATCTGCGATGTGAGTACCCCCGCATATGACCCGTATGACCCCGTGGTGATAGAAGAAGGGGATCATACGTATGACGGAGTATATATCGACAATGCTTTGAGCTCTACATATCCGCCGGGTTCTACCTTTAAGCTTATCACTGCGGCGGCGGCTCTGGAAACTATGCACGGCGCGGAGAACAAGCTGTTTTACTGCGACGGCGGTAAGATCATCGGCGGAGAGTATGTGACGTGCGTCGAGCCTCACGGCGAGATCAATATGAAGGACGCTATGGCTGTTTCGTGCAACGTTTACTTTGCCGAGCTTGCCGTTGCTCTCGGACCCGAGACAATGACACAGTACGCGGAAAAATTCGGATACAATCAGGAATTCAAGATAGACGCAAACACGACAGCAATGTCACGCTACAATGTCAACGGAGCTTCGATAGGTTCGCTTGCATGGTCGGGAGTAGGGCAGTACACCGATATGGCAAATCCGTTCCATCAGATGATGATCGCAGGAGCCATCGCAAACGGCGGTACGCCTGTCGAACCGTATATGGTTGAGAATATTACTTCGGTGTTTGATTTTAACAAGATCCTTCCCGGACCTCACGGCAGACACGGCGCAAGAATGATGGACAGCTCAACAGCCGACAAACTGGCTGATATGATGCGGTACACCATAAGCAATCACTACGGCGACTCCATGTTCGGCGATCTTCATGTCGCTGCAAAAACAGGTACTGCGGAAGTTGCGGACGGCGAGGACGACGGATGGATAATAGGTTATGTTACGGACGACGACTGTCCGCTTGCTTTTGCGGTATGTATCGAGCACGGCGGATTCGGTATTTCATCTGCCGGCGTAGTAGTGTCCGAGGTGCTGCCCGTGGCTGCGGAAGCAGTGCGGAAATAATAACGGAAGAGAGTGGTATAATTGACATACGAGCAGGCGCTGGAGAAAATAGATTCTCTCCTCGTTTTCGGAGTAAAACCGGGACTTGAGAGATTGAAAAGGCTTTTGACCGTGATGCGCAACCCTCAGGAAAAGCTTAAATATATACATGTCGCAGGGACAAACGGCAAAGGTTCCGTCTGCAATATGACCGCAAGGATTCTGACCGCTCAGGGCTATAAAACAGGGCTTTTTACGTCGCCGCATATTACGGGCTTCGGCGAGCGTATGCAGATAGATTTCAAGCAGATACCCAAAGAGGATATTATAGACGAGGTGGAACGGCTTTTCCCTCTGGTGGAAATGCTGAAGAATCTCGGTACTGTTATCACGGAATTTGAATTTGTGACCGCTATGGCGTTTGACTGGTTCGCAAGGAACAAATGCGATTACGTTGTTCTTGAAACAGGGCTTGGAGGACGCTTCGACGCTACAAATGTTGTACACGTAACGCTGTGCAGTATCATAACATCTATATCTTTGGATCATACGGCAGTTCTCGGTGATACTCTTGCAAAGATTGCGTATGAAAAAAGCGGTATCATCAAGATGGGGCGCGCCGTAGTATACAACCGGCAGGAAGACGAGGTCAACTCGGTTATTGAGAACGAGGCGGCAAAAAAGGGCTGTAAGGTATATATTCCCGAAAAAGCCGAGCTGACAGCTTCAGACATAGACGGCAGCATTGTCAGATACAGGGATAAAGAAGTTCTTCTTCCGCTTTTGGGTGAACATCAGATCAGGAATCTGAGCCTTGTTCTGTGCGCTGTCGATGTTCTGAGAGAACAGGGCGTCGAGATAAGCGATAAGGCGGTGCGTGACGGTTTGTCTGCGGTAAGAATACCCGCAAGGTTTGAGCGTATTTCCGACGAACCGCTTGTTATTCTGGACGGCGCTCATAACCCGGGAGGGCTTGAAGCCCTTGCGGACTCTGTGGACAGATATTTGTACGACAAGAATATTATATGTATTATGGGTATGCTCAAAGACAAGGACAGCAAAACGGCGCTGGCATTCCTGAAGGGTAAGCTGTATAAGGTTATCACTACTCAGGTAAACGACAACCCGCGAAGGCTCACGGCGGAAGAGCTTAAAGCCATAGCCGGGGAGTATTTCACCGATATTACTGCGGAAAGCGATAACGAAAAAGCTGTGAACCTTGCTTTTGATACGGCAGACAAAACAGAAAACCCGGCAATACTGATCTGCGGTTCGCTGTATCTTGCGTCGGAGATCAGAGAGATCATCACGAAAAGGATGTGACGACAATCAAAAAGGTCGATATTTATACGGACGGCGCATGCTCGGGTAATCCCGGTCCGGGCGGCTGGGGAGCAGTGCTGCGGTACGGCGAGAACGAAAAGGAGATAAGCGGCGGCGCAAGAGATACAACCAATAACCGCATGGAGATGACCGCCGTGATAGAATCGCTCAGACTTTTAAAATACCCCTGCGAAGTTACGCTTTATACCGATTCTCAGTATGTATGCAACGGTATAAACAAGCATTGGGTGGATAACTGGAAAAAGAATGGCTGGAAGAACTCGCAGCGGCAGCCTGTTGCGAATAGAGAATTGTGGGAAGAGATCATAAAACTTCTTGATATACATAAAGTTACTTTTGTATGGGTAAAAGGACACAACGGTCACCCCGAAAATGAACGCTGCGACAGACTTGCGGTGGAACAGTCCGCAAGGTTCAAATGAAGATAAAGACTCTCTTTGCGGTACTCCTTGCCGCCGTTTGTGCGGTCATGTTTCCGGTAAGTTCAAGCGGCGAAGTCATTCTTACTGCGGATAACTGCGAAGAGATCGCAGGCGTATATAATTACGGAGATAATGATTTTCTGACGATTTACATAAGCGGCGGAAATTATCATATTGCTTTGACGGACGGAGAGAACATAAGTATTTTTGATACCGAGATCTCTGCCGATACAAACGCCGTATCATATAACGGCAGATATGTGTATTTCTTTCAAAACATAATAGAAGATGACATACCCGGGGTGAAGATCTGCCGGTATGACTGCGGACATCAAAGCAAAAGATATTCTGTGATAAATACCGGTATAAAGATATTACAGGGCAGCTGCGCCGCAGACAGCAGCGGGAATTTTTATTTTATCGACGGCAGAGAGGTCAAGGTTTTTCGTGACTATACCCTCGCGGAAAGTCTGTATATCGAAAATGTTCCGCTGAAACTTGTGCCGTCATGCAGCGGTGACAGTATATATTGCATAACCGCGCGGGAGCTTGCCGTAATAGATGACGGTTCGGTGTATGATATTCCCGTGCGTACCGATATGGTTTATGCGGGGGACGGCGTGTTTTCAGACAGCTCGGGTACGGTGTATTCGTACGACGGTACGGTGCTGTGCGACAGGTTTGGCGGCTGCCACGGAAGCGTTGAGTATAACGGCGTGTATTTCGGCATAAGCAGCGGCAGTATTGTACAGGTATCCGGCGAAAAAGAAATCACTCTTTGCGAGATGAACGAGTCTGCTTTTCTCTGTATGGGCAATGACAGATTTATTGCGGTAGATCAGAACGGCAGCAACGCCGAGATAAGATTTTTTGATAACCGCCCGAAAGAAGAGCCGCCGGCTGTTTCATCGTCGGGGAACGTCGACAGTGAGGAAATCAAGAGTTCGTTTAGCCTTGACAGGTTTGTTGTAAAAGAGAATTACCTCTGCGGTATACCGCCCGAAACGACGATCGCCGAGATCAAAAAACTGCTCGACCCAAAGAACTGCACCGTCGGTTTTTACAGCAAAGACAATTCCGAGAAGAAGAGCGGAACAGTCGGTACGGGCTGCAGCGTCAATATAAAAGCCGATGAAGAATACGGATATGTTATCATCGTGTACGGCGATCTGAGCGGAGAGGGCAGCATCAACACGACCGATAGACGGCTGCTGATGAAAAGCTTCCTTCAAAAAGAAACACTCGGGAAATATTCGGCTGAAGCCGCCGATATTACCCATGACGGCAAGACCGACCTCAAAGACCTTACCGCGCTGAATTTTTACATAAATGGCAGCGGAGATATATCGCAGGACCCGAACAAATGACATAAAGGTTACAATTTGACAATATCAGGCACATTTCCGGCGATGATGCTTTATTATGTAAGGCTAACCGAAATGATTGCGATTTTGTAAAGTTTGTTGTTTAGACAGCGCGATTATAGTAACTTTTTTGTGATTGTGATATAATCAAAAAAGAGCACAAACTTAATTTGGAATTATTCATAAAGAATATGTTACATTTTTGTTAAAAACATAGAAAACAACCCGATTTGATGATAAAACACATAGTCGGGTTGTTTTTTTTTCATAATTGATTTATAATAGTGATTGTGATAGTGGATAGGTGTAACCATATCCTCTGTTATAAATACTATCAAATTTGCTGTCGGTGTGCTATGTCAGAAGCTTAAAGACAGCAGAAATTTAAAGAAAGGATGGAAAATTTTATGCATTTCACAAACAAAAGCAAGGAGAGAGGCAAGGGAACAGGCAAGAGAGTTTTGTCTGTCGTATTGTCGTTTCTTATGCTCGCGTCTATGCTGTATGTAGGGAGTGTCATCAATCTTGAAGCTGAAGCAGAAACAATAAACAGCGGTGATACCGTATATGTTGCTCTGTATAACGATGGCGGAAGGACCGATTGGGCAGATGATGAAATGGGCGTTTGGACATATGGCGGTGAATCACCCGGTAAGTTTTACAGACTGACATTTGTTCAGGATGCCATGTCCGGTGGTAACCATAATTATCTCTTGAAGTTCAATCCCGATGAGAATTTTACTAAATTTAAGGTTTTGCGTATCGGACGGGGTTGGGCAGACAAAGATTATGCATCGGTAGACAGGGTTACTGAATGGAAATATATTACAATTCCCATACAGGATCCCAACCAGGAGCAGTCAGCTAAACCACCGATAGAAGAATCAGAAGAGTTTAACACGGATCGCTATTCTTCATCATCGCCATGCTTTTATTTTAAGACAAGCAACAGCGATTGGGGTAGTTGCCCTCAGGCTCAGCCTGAACCATTAACAATTAAAGGCGGAAATGATTTTAATAACGTAGGTATTGGTTACGGCAACGAGACAGACGGCTATCAGGTTGGCAGTACTAAGCTTTTCCCTGTGCAGGCAAAGTTCTATGATTATCTGACCGACTATGAGCTTGATTACGGCTGGAGATGCAACAACGACTATGAGGCTTCCAGAACATATCGCCATAGAATACCGTATATCAGATGGAATAAGTATATCTCCGATTTGGTAGGCAGTGAAGGCGGCGACTGGGCATATCCCCTGTATTTCGGTAATATTACTTCCGATTGGGGTGATCCCGTTGGCGGTAATTTTGATAGCTTCCCGTATGGTACATTGAGAGATAAGTTTGTTTACCCTGCCAATACAAACAGCTTCACCGGGTATTACAACAGCGATACAAAAGGCCATTTAAGGCATGATAATTTGATCAGTAATTATACCGGAAATTTAAAACTGTATAATTTCAGTATCTATGCAAACGACTCCGAGCCTATTGCAGTGTTGAACGACCAAGATCACAACAACAACGGCTTCGGTTATTCGAGCAGCATACAGGGACTTGTTAAAGATACGCTTGTCGGAAATGAGCTTCATATGAAGACGAAGGAAGGATCAATCCTGTCGCCGTATTTCAGCCATGACAGTTCGGGCGGTAACCATAATTATATCAATACTGTAAGCACAAGCTTCCCGATGAGAATAAACAGCGACAATGACGGCGAGGTTGCTGGTGTGACATCTACCTATACTACGTACGAATTCGACTCAAAGGGCAAGACAAGCGGAGCAAGCGATAACGTATATTTCACCTACTCCAACAACCAACCTACTGCCATCAATTATGCGCGGGTAGACGGTGACAACAGTATCGAAGTAACAGACGCATACCACTCTCTCGGCGGCGAAAAAAACCCCGCCGATCACAGAGGCTTCTTCCCGTTTGACAACGGCGGAATCGGTCATGACTACGGCTTTGGCATGAGACTCGACATTCCGTTCAACCTCACCGAAGACGGCAACGTTTTAAGTGTTGATACAAACGGCACATATCACAAGACAAGTATTCCGATGGAGTTCAGTTTTGAAGGTGACGACGACGTTTGGGTATTCGTTGACGGTAAGCTTGCTCTCGACCTTGGCGGCGACCACGGAAACACAAAGGGCGCTATCAATTTCTCACTTAAAGATACCACAAAGGATAATGTTGCGCCTCAGACAGGTGCTCCCCTGACCGGTGCGTATGTGTTAAACAGCAATCCCCAGTATAGTTCAACAGAGTATACGGGAAAAAACGATGAGACCGATGACTCTCGTATTGGCGAACCGACAAGCCTTGCAGGTAACTTCTTCTCTTCCGACAGCTATGTAGGAACAGGTTCAAGCAAGAAGTACAATGTTACAAAGACGCACACTCTCACAGTATTCTACATGGAGAGAGGTCTTGTTGAGAGTAACCTGAGAATGTCATTCTCGGTAAGTCCCATCGCTAATAAGCTTACTCTGAAAAAGACAGTCAACGCAGATGATGTCAATTCAAATATCTCGGCATCCGATCTCGGTATCAGCGATCAGTCGTTCAGCTTTATGATCAATCCTTACACCGCATCGGGTTCCAGCGTTGTTTACACAAAGAACGGTTCCGACACAACAACTGCGCTCCCCTCGAACAAGACTCTTTCACTCAAGAACAATGAGTACGCAGAGTTTGACAATCAGTTCAAGGTCAACACTCCAATAAAGATCAAAGAAACGGCCAAGGGCAGCGGCTACACTTATTCGACAAGCTATGTCCTGACAGATGATTACAGAGCCGAATACGAAAGCGGTTATTCCGCTCAGACAGGTACGGGTTCCGCTATTCCTCAGTTCACCTACAAAACAGCTTCAGCAGCGGCAAATGCTCCTACGCTGTTTACGGCGGAGTTTATCAACAAGATCGAAACCGCGAAGGTGACCGTGTCAAAAGCATACAGCGGCACAAGCGGACAAACATCTTTTGATTATGGCGTTGTAGTAACTTTGCCCAACGGCACTGATGTTACTTTCCCCGACATAAGCGTTGCAGTCGGCGGTTCAACCGATATTACCGGAATCCCGAAAGGTTCAACAGTAACCATCACCGAGAAGGGTGCAAGTAATTACAATGTTTCGTATAAAATAGGAACAGACGGCACCAAAACAGACGGCAATACCGCAGCGGTAACAGATCTGACGGAAGATACTACGGTAGCTTTCACAAACGAGGATATTCCCAACACCCCCGGAAAGTATACTCCGAAAGCAAAGAAGTATGTCAGCGGTGCAGCTGCATCTGCAGATCAGACATTCAGCTTTACGCTTACTCCGTGGAACGTTTCAAGCAACAGCGCAAGCGGCACGCCCGTTACAAAGCAGAACTCCTCAGGCGATATTACCTTCGACGAGATCACATACAACAGCGAAGGTACATTCTGGTATAAGATCGAAGAAACAGCAAACGAAGATTACACAATAGATACAACTTCACAGTACAGTAACGTTTATTACCTCAAGTGTGCGGTAAATCTTAGTAATCATGTTTACACTGTGACTCCGACTTACTACAAGAGTGACAGAACTACCACGGTGACAGAGGCAAATGTTATCTTCAATAATATCCCCGTTATCAGGAAGGGCTATCTGAAGGTGACAAAGAGAGATTCAAAAGGTGACAACGCAGACTTTACCGGAACTCAGTTTACCGTATATAAGGTAGATGGCAACAACGAAGAGCCTGACGAGAACGCAGAGAAGACGGTTCTCACACTCACAAGCAGCACCACGTTTAATGACGTTACTTCGAAGTATGAAGCTTATGTTGCTTCCGGAGAGCTTGATCTCGGCTGGTATATGGTTGTAGAAACTAAGGCTCCGAACAACTATGAGCTTTCGGGCGAAAAAAAGTGGATCGAGGTAAAAGCAAGCAATACCGAAACTTCTCCGGCAGAGGTAGTGTTTATCAACAAACCGTCTACAGACCTCCCGACAACGGGCGGCATCGGCGTGGTAGTATTCATTACAGTGGGCGTACTTCTTATCGGTGCGGCTATATTGCTTTTAAAACCCAAGAAAGCAGCGAAGAAATAATTATCTGATGGTCCGTATCTGACAGCGGATATGCAGAATGATTATGTTTTTGCATTGTATAAAAATTATTAAGAAAGGACAAACAATCATGAAAACAAAAAGATTCTTAAGTATTCTTATCGCAGTATTGATGATGGTTGCATGCTTCGCGGTTACGGCAAGCGCAGACAACGCTGCAATCAAGAACACATCTGCGGACGTTTCTCTTACTATCGTTCTTAAGAGCGGTACCGAAGAACAAACCACAGCAGGCACAACAGGCAAAACCGAGGGTACAGTAAAAACCGACGTTGCAGGCACACCTATCAAAGACGCAGTGTTTGAGCTTTATCTCCAGGCAGCAGACGGTACTATCGGCTCAACTCCTACCGCAACAGGTACAACAGGCGAAGACGGTAAAGTAACATTCACAAAGACAGGCACAAACAATGCAGGCGAGAAGCTTGCACAGGGCAGATACACAGTAAAGAACAAGAAAAAGGGTCAGGATCAGCTCGCAGCCATTGCTGATTTTGCTGTTGACCTTCCGATGACAACTGTTGCAGATACAGGCTTCATTTATGATGTATATGTATATCCGAAGACTCCTATCGATACAAGCAAGCCCACAGTAACAAAGCAGGTTGCTAAGGCAGATTCAGGCAACTTTGGTCAGTCTACCGACGAGTATACACTCAACAGCGGCTTCTCAACATGGAAGATCACTTCCGACAGCCTCCCGACAACGATCAAGGCTTACAAGACATATACATTCACAGATGTTATCGACGAAAGACTTACTCCGAATACTTCAAGCGTAGCAGTTAAGTACATTGACGCAGAGGGCGCAGAGAAGACAATGACAGCCGAGACAGACTACACCGCAACATGGTCAAAGGTTTCGGATAAGTATGACAAAGTAGTTGTAGCTCTTACAACAACGGGTATTGCTAAGCTTGAGGCAGGCAAGAAGGTATTCTTTACATACACAACAACTATCAATACTGCTAAGGCAGGCGCAGTTGCTCAGATCATAGGCAACCACGTTGTTCTTGATTACAAGAACTCCGCAGACAGCGAAGGCAGAGTAGACAATACTCCGAACAGACCCGGCGACGATCCGAACAGACCCGGCGACGATACATTCAAACCCGACGATCCTACAAACTGGCCGGATACAGATGTTCCGAACCCGGATTTCGATCCCACAAAGCCGGAAGATCCCAAAACCAATCCTCCGACAATTACTATCAAGACTCCTTCTAACCCCGGCGATACACCGGGAACAGACGATCCTTACGTATGGACTGGCAAGATTGAAGGTCTTAAGACAGACAACGCTGCAACTCCCGCTCCTCTTGAAGGCGCAGAGTTCACACTCTACACAGACGCTGAATGCACAACTCAGGCAGCAGGCACATCTGTTGTAACATCGGCTGCAGACGGCACATTCTCGTTTGTTGGTCTTGAAGCAAATACATACTACCTCCTCGAGACAAAGGCTCCCGAAGGCTATGAGCTTAACGGCGCAGCTACAAAGATCGAGATCGTAAGTCCTCTCACAGAAGGTCAGACAGCTACAAAGGCTCCTGCTGTAAGCGTTACGATCAAGGATATTCCTTCAACAAAGCTCCCCGTAACAGGCGGTATGGGCGTTGGTATGTTTGCACTTGTCGGTGCTGCTCTTGCACTTGCAGGCGTTGTATTCATGAAGAAGACAGGCAGATCCGAGGCTTGATAATAAAGGTATTTCAAAATACTTATGAAAAGGACAATGTTCTATGAGAATTAAAAGATTTCTTAGTGTCCTTCTTGCAGTAATGGCTGCGGTCGGAGTGTTTGCACTCTCCGCAGCTGCCGCTGTGAAAGACACCACAAAGGACGTTACCTTTACCATTTATGCACTTGAAGCTAAAGACGGAAGCGAAGTAGCCGTTGATGTCGATGTAACCGGAGAAAAAGCAGTCCTTGCCGATGTTAAAGCCATAGAGGGCGCTGTATTTGCACTCTACAAGGTCGGCGATGACGAGACTTCGATCACGATTCCGAAGGATGTTACTCCGCTGATGACCGAACCCACGGCTGCCGACGGCTCGACAAAGATCACCGTTCCCGCAGCACAGCAGGGCAGATATCTTGTAATCGAAGAGAAAGCACCCGAAGGCACGGTCGGAAAGACTATTCCTTTCCTTGTTGATCTTCCCATGACAAACCCCGACGGCACGGATTATATGTACGAAGTATATGCATATCCGAAGCAGCCCGTAAAGGAAACCCCCACAAAGCTGCCCGATCCCAAGGTATCGAAGCTTGTTTCGGGCGACGAAGGAAAAACATGGGGTGAAGAAGCTAACATCGAAGCGTTCAGCGGTAAGAGAGCTTACTGGAAAGTCACAGGTCAGATCCCCGATACAGTAGCCGAATTCGACGTATACGAGATAGGCGATATTCTTGATAACCGCCTTTTCCCTCCGACTGCCAATGAGGTAAAGGCAAGCGTTGAAGGCAAAGAACTGCCTGCCGATAAGTATACGGTCAAGGTAGACGGTCAGACAATTAGCGTCAATTTTGATGTTAAGACGCTGGCTAAATACAAGAACAAAGGCGTTGACGTTATTTTCCCGACTGCTATCAATGTAAATGCAAAGAATGCTATCGGTGTAAAGATCGAAAATATCGCTACTCTTACATTTACAAAGCTCAGCAAGGGCGGCCACGGCGATACCACCGATACCGATACGGAGAATCCGCCGGTTGATACGGATACCGAAGGCGGTTCGGGATCGGACTATATTAAGACAAAATCTACGATCTCGACCAATATCGTAAGAGTCTGGACAGGTTCGATAGAGGGCTTCAAGCACGATAAGGAAAATAAACCGCTTAGCGGCGCAGAGTTTACTCTCTACAGTGATAAGGACTGCAAGACTGTTGTAGGTAAGGCAACTTCCGATAAAAACGGTATCTTTACTTTTACGGGTCTTAAAGATCAGACGTATTACATGAAAGAGACAAAGACTCCCGACGGTTATCAGGAAAACAAGAATGTTATCGAGATCAAGATAGACGGCAAAACAGAGCCGGTGAAAAAGATCGATGTACTCAATATACCCAAAACCGATCTTCCTCTTACGGGCGGCGCAGGTACGATAGGTATATCTCTTATAGGTATAGGAATTGCTCTCGCAGGTGTTATGATAGTTGTTCTTACACTTAAGGCTTATAGAAAAACAAGAATTGCCGCTGCATAATAGATGGTAAACGTCTTGAATAAAAGCATTAGGAACGATCATTTTCGGTCGTTCCTTTTTTTTCGGACATGCGCAGTGCGTACACATATAGTTTCATGCACACTCCGGCTTTGAACACGACTCGGATTTCGTGTTTGTTTGTGTTTATAAACAGCTTGACATATACCCCTCGGGGGTATATAATAAAACTGTTATCTTGAATTGAAATTACGGGTGAGATGAATGAACGATAAAATGAGTGACAATAATAAAGAATGCTGTGTAAAACACAAGCACCGTGCCGATGAAGAGAAAAAGTCTCTCCTGACCCGTCTCAACAGGATAGAAGGGCAGGTCAGAGGAGTAAAAACAATGATAGAAAACGACGTATATTGTGCCGATGTGCTTATACAGACATCTGCGGTGATCGGGGCGATCAATGCTTTCAGCCGGGAACTTCTTAACGAACATATACGCACCTGTGTTGCCGATGATATTCGTGCAGGGAACGACGAGACCATAGACGAACTTATCATGCTTTTGCAGAAGCTTATGAAATAGAGGTATAGCATGGAACAGTATAATATAACCGGTATGAGCTGCGCTGCGTGCAGTGCAAGAGTAGAAAAAGCTGTTTCCGGCGTAGAGGGCGTCGATTCGTGTTCGGTAAGTCTGCTTACCAATTCAATGGGTGTTGAAGGAAATGCAGACCCGAAAAAAATAATCGAAGCTGTTGAAAAAGCGGGCTACGGCGCGTCCGTCAAAGGGACAAATGAATCAACCGACATTGACGATAACTCGCTGAAAGATACAGAGTCGCCGAAGCTTCTCGGACGATTGCTGACATCGTTGGTGTTCCTGATCGTTCTGATGTACTTTTCGATGGGACATACGATGTTTAACTTTCCGCTTCCTGCATTTTTTGATGGGAATCATATTGCCGTCGGACTCGTACAGCTTATTTTAGCGGCGATAGTCATGGTCATAAATCAGAAATTCTTTATAAGCGGATTTAAAGGCATTATTCACGGATCGCCGAATATGGATACACTTGTAGCGCTGGGGTCATCTGCGTCGTTTGTATACAGTACGTGTGTATTGTTTATGATGACAGAAGTACAGCTTAAAGGCGATATGGAAGCGGTGATGTCTTATCACCATGATCTGTATTTCGAGTCTGCCGCCATGATACTGACGCTTATAACCGTCGGAAAGTTGCTTGAAGCAAAATCAAAGGGCAGAACAACTGACGCGCTTAAATCTTTGATGAACCTTGCGCCGAAAACTGCCGTGATCGAAGTCGGCGGCAAAGAACAAACGATCCCGGCGAAAAATGTAAAGCCCGGAGATATTGTCGTGGTACGTCCGGGCGAGAGTATTCCCGCAGACGGAACGGTGATCGGCGGAGAAAGTGCAGTTGACGAATCCACGCTTACGGGCGAGAGTATTCCCGTCGATAAAGCGAAAGGAGATAGTGTTTATACAGCAACGGTAAACCGGTCGGGCTGTATAAAATTCTGTGCGTCGAGAGTGGGCGAGGATACAACGCTTGCGCAGATCATCAAAACGGTGAGCGACGCTGCGGCTACTAAAGCCCCCGTAGCGAAAGTCGCAGACAAAGTTTCGGGTATATTTGTACCTGTTGTTATTTCGATAGCTGCCGTCACATTTTTGATCTGGCTGTTAATCGGGCAGACGTTGGGCTATGCGGTTGCAAGGGGCGTTTCAGTTCTTGTGATAAGCTGCCCGTGTGCGCTCGGGCTTGCAACGCCTGTTGCGATAATGGTTGGCAGCGGTGTCGGCGCAAAAAAAGGCATATTGTTCAAAACGGCGGAATCGCTCGAAATAACGGGCAAAACGCAGATCGTTGCGCTTGATAAAACAGGTACTCTTACTAACGGCGCACCCGTAGTGACAGACATCATTCCCGCAGACGGTGTCGAAAAAAACGAGCTGCTGAGGATAGCGTATTCGCTGGAAAAAAGCAGCGAGCATCCTCTCGCAAAAGCAATAGTCAAAGAAGCAGAAGATAACGGTATTGCGGCGACTGAGCTGACCGAATTCAAAGCGTTATCCGGAAGCGGCGTTTCCGCTGTGTACGATAACGAGCAGGTAACAGGCGGTAATCTGAAGCTTGCGGCAAAACACTGTAATATCCCGAAGTCTATGATCGATACGGCGGAGCGTCTGTCGGAGGAAGGAAAGACTTCAATGTTCTTTTCAAAGGGCGACAGGGTACTCGGTATTATTGCCGCCGCCGATACGGTACGCGAGGACAGCGCAAAAGCAGTGTCGGAGCTTAAAAACATGGGTATCCGTGTCGTTATGATAACGGGAGACAATGAGAAAACCGCAAAGGTGATAGGCAGAATTGCGGGCGTTGACGAGGTAAAGGCGCAGGTGCTTCCGTCGGAAAAAGAAAGAATAATCCGTGACTTATCCGAATACGGTAAAGTCGCCATGGTTGGCGACGGAATAAACGACGCCCCGGCTTTGACAAGCGCAGACGCAGGCATAGCAATAGGCGCAGGCGCAGATGTTGCGATCGACGCGGCTGATGTTGTTCTGATGAAGAGCAGACTGAGCGATGTTCCGGCTGCGATAAGGCTGAGCCGCAAGACGTTGAAGAATATACATGAAAATCTTTTCTGGGCGTTTATATATAATGTTATCGGTATTCCGTTGGCAGCCGGAGCGTATATATCGCTGTTCGGCTGGGCGATGAACCCAATGTTCGGCGCGGCGGCGATGAGCCTTTCAAGCTTCTGCGTTGTGACAAATGCGCTGAGGCTGAATCTGTTTGATATATACAGCGCCGGAGGAGATAAGAAAATAAAGCCTGCAAAGGGCAAAAATACCAAACAAAAGGAGAATGAAACAATGGAAGTAACACTGAATATCAAAGGCATGATGTGCCCGCACTGCGAGGCAAACGTGAAGAAAGCCCTCGAAGCATTTGATGAGGTAACAAACGCAGATGTAAGCCACGAGAAGGGTACGGCAGTAGTTACACTCGGCAGAGAGATCGATATTAACGAGCTGAAAAAGGCTGTTGTCGAAAAGGGCTATGAAGTAGAGTAAGAACGAGCCGGCGCTGCGAAAGGCTGCGAAATGCGGCGTCGGTTTTTGTTTCTGTTGTTTGTTTGATCTGTTTAAAATATATGATAAAAAATTGAGTTGCCTGTTATCTGTTTGTGTGATATAATGAAAATGTTATATTAATGTCAAAAGGATGGTCGATCGGAATGAAAAAAGATCTGTATAAATTTATCTGTCTCATTATTACGGCTTCGCTGATCGTAGGCGCACTGCCTTTAACTGCCTCTGCCGATACAGCAGATATTATTCACGGCACGTTTTCATATATGCCGTCATTTGTAGAAAACTCCGCAGAAGAAGAGTTTTTTTACAGCGATGCATATTTCACCGTTCCCTCAACCGAACAAAATCAGCATTTGGTCACCATGTCGCTTGCGCTGGCATTTGCGTCAATGGAGATCGAAGGATCGTCTTATATCAAGAAGCTGTATAACGATATAGGTTTTTCGGATATACAGATTTTTGACATGGATACTGCCCCGACAAAAGATTCGATAGGTACTGCTATTGCTCACAAGAAAATCGGAGACAGCGAGCTTGTAGCCGTATCAATCCGCGGAAATAAATACGGCGCAGAGTGGGCAGCGAACCTTACAGCGGGAGAGTCGGGCAGTATAGCAGGCTTTGAAACACCTGCCCAAAAAGTTATTGAACGATTGAAAGAGTACATATCATCTAATAAGCTGACTAATGTTAAGCTGTGGATCGCAGGCTATTCGAGAGCAGGCAGCGTTGCCGACCTTGTTGGTGTTTACGTCAACGAGCATCTGAACGAATTCAACACGACAGCCGATGATTTGTTTGTGTACACATTTGAAGCGCCGCGATGCAGCGTAAGCTCGAAAGTCTACGACAATATTTTCTGCGTGAAGAATAAAAATGATGTTATAACATATGTCTATCCCGAGTCGTGGGGGCTTTATACAAACGGTAAGGAGATCACTATCGGCGACGATAAAATTATAACAACTTATAAGATCGACATAGGTGGTTCTCCTATGTCAGTGCCTATCAGAGAAGCTGAGGTCGATGAGTTTCTTTCAAAGTTCATTAACTTTCTCACTGACGAGCTGACCCGAAAGACATATTCGGGAGATTTCGATGACACTGCAGCCCGACTGATAGAGCTTTATTTCAGCAAGTCCGCTCAGGAATGGGAGCCGACGTTCAATTATATTAAAAATGATTTTGTGACCGATCTGAAATCAAACGATAAAATATTGTATATCGTTATGGGTGAACTGATGGGCGGCGTGTTAAGACATAACAGTGACAAAATGTACCGCCAGTTCACAGACGAACTTTTGATCGTTATCGATGAGGTAACAACGGCTGAAAAAATGAATCTCTCCGATGAGGAATTTGAGATATTTAAGCAAAGCCTCTATCCGATACTCAGAACTTTGGGTCCCGTCCTTGTGAGAGACTTTTTCTACAAAGAC
This sequence comes from uncultured Ruminococcus sp., assembly GCA_902797065.1. GTDB lineage: Bacteria > Bacillota > Clostridia > Oscillospirales > Acutalibacteraceae > RUG592. The sequence goes on along the minus strand of CADBRK010000235.1, from coordinate 834 downwards.
GGTATTGATTACAGCGAGGTATTGCCTGCGGATTACTACGATCCCGATTATGACCCTCAGAATTCTGAAGACAGGATGCTTACTTACGAGCAGTTAAAGGAAGAAGAAAAACGCAGCGAGGAGCAGAGAGAGACTCCGACTGATGCCGAACAGGCTGAGAATGATAGCTGGAGCGGATATAATGCCGGATACGAAGACGCAATTGCCGGTAAAGAACCGATTACCGAAGCTCCGTTGCCCGAAAAAGCGGAAGAACGCTCGGAAGAGTATCTTGAGGTATACGCAAGTCATTATTTAACAGCATATTCTTATGGTTACGACTTCGGCGTTGAAGAACTGAACACACCGCCGTGGGCAGAGTATGATACAAAAGGTGTGTTGGACGCTGACGATGCAGCGTTAGCCGACGCGAGGAAAGATGCTTTTGTCGGTCACTACAAAGAGAGCTTTAATGTTACTCCTGATACTCCCGATACCGCGGACGTACCGCCCGAGATGGTTAAGTATTACTTTGAGGGCTTCAAAAGAAATTACAATGAAGCGTATGATAATTATTACGAAAGCAGTCTGGAATTTTATAAAGAGCTTACGCTGTACCATATCGGAACGTTTGTAATTAATATCGGCACAATTCTTTCCGAACATTATCCGCAGAACAGTTGGAAGTATATAACTGCGCTTGATTCGTTTTATACTAATCGTCCGATCCTCGACACACCCGACACACCCGATACGCCCGATACGCCCGATACACCAGATACCCCGAAGGTAAAAACGGGCGACGTAAACAACGACAACAAAATCACGGCAAAAGACAGCATGGTGATCCAGCGC
>CADBRK010000234.1 GCA_902797065.1 uncultured Ruminococcus sp. | reverse complement strand
GTTAAAAAGCTCCTATACTGTGATCTGCCTTGAAGATGAATCGTCATCGAAAATGGCAACACACATGATCGAAGCATGGAACGCTATTTGCCCGTGCTACTTCAACAAGCAGCCTCTCTCACGTAATGAGCTTGAAAAACGTTTGCGCTCGGGAGATTACGAAATAGCGATCGCACCGCTCAACACATCGCTGGATTCTCCTATGGAATTCCTATCAAAATTCGTAAGCGATTCCGACAACAATTATATCAATCTTAATTATCCCGCATATAACGATTTCATCTTCGATGCAATAAAAGAAAACGGCGCCGGCTCTATCGAATATTTAGGCAAAGCCGAAAGCTATCTTATAAATTACGGTTACCTCTATCCGCTGTATTATGAAAGCCGGTACTTTGCCTCAAAAGGGAGCCTTAGCGGAGCGCAGTTCGGCTCGGACGGGTTATCGATAGATTTTACCAAAGCAGTTAAATTATCGGAGGAATGATTATGAAAATAATAGATATTACCACTGAAGCGTTCACATCGCCGTCGTACGCAGAGGATCCGCCCGCAAAATTCAAATGGCACAAAAGCATTGACAGCGGCGACGATTATAATTTGTCGGTATTCAGAATGACGCCCCATACGGGTACGCATATCGATGCGCCTTCGCATTTTATAGACGGCGCAGAGAACATTGACGAGATAGACCTCAACAAATGCTTCGGCAAATGCACCGTCGTGACCATAAAGGGCGTACTTACGGGTGAGGACATGGACGAATTGCTGCCTTACTGCAAAAAGCGTCTGCTGATACACGGCGGCGGAGAAGCCGTTCTGGAGCTTAGCGCAGCAAGGGTTCTTGCGGAAAACGGCATCAAGCTGATCGGGACGGACGGTATTTCAATTTCTTTCTTTAAGCAGGAAACAGAGGTTCACAGAGAACTCCTCTCTCACGGGATCGTTATTCTTGAAAATCTGAACCTCGACGACGTCCGTGACGGAGAATATATGCTCAGCGCATTACCGATAAAATTAGGCGGATTGGAGGCAGCTCCTGTGCGCGCGGTTCTCTTTCCGATAAACTGATTTTTAGCTCAAAAAAAGCGGGACCACATTACAGTGATCCTGCTTTTATTTTTATTTGTTTAATATTTTTTCGTATCAAGCCGCTGCCGTTTCGGGCAATTCGCTCAGTTCGCTCTGCTTTGTCTTTGTAAACAGCATAACAACAGTACAAACAACAAGCACGATCGTCACAGCCAAGCCGCCCTCAAGCCCGAACAAACCGCCGCTGATAAGTTCTTTGCCGTTTACGGCGCTCATTGCCAGTACGCTTTGGTCGCTTGTTGTACCGCTGACCTGTATGCCGTAGATATGACCCTGAACAAAGTTCCACAGCGAGTGTATCGCGCATGCTCCCCAGATATTTCCTCTTTTTAATATATACACGCCTGCAAAAACACCGAACAGGAATATGTTTATCAGTGCCAATACGGTTACGTTAGAGTTACTTATGTGGGCTAAGCTGAATGCGACCGACGAAATAACAACAGCAAGCGCTATCGGCGATCTTCTTGAGAGGGACACCATAAAATATCCTCTCATCAGCACTTCTTCACTCATGCCCTGAACAAGATATGCAACAAAAAACAGCGCTATAGCTCCGAAACTGATATTCGGCATCAGACCGTCAAATGTAAGCGCGCCCGTCAGCAGACATATACCCACTGCTGCAGATAATATCACTATGCCTATCACCATGCCGACAAGATATTCCTTTACTGCGCCGTTCTTCCGAAAGCCCATCGAAGATATCTTTCTCTTTTCGATGAAACGGCAGAAAATAATCACCAGCACGGTTATAATACCCATAGCAAAAAGCATAGTGAGCCTTACGGGCAGAGATGATAACACATCCAGAGCCGTCACACCTTTAACATAATCATTCATGCCGACTTCTCCGCTAATGTATTGCTGAGTAAGAGATATGTACCCCTCATCGGACATATATGATCCGATCAACTTCGGCATCATAACAATGCTCGCCGCTATCTGCCCTACAAAAAACACCGCAATAAATATCAATGTCTCCACAATAAAATTGTGTCCCTTTGGTCTTGCCTGTTCTTCGGGCGGCGCATCGGGCTTAACAATGCCCTGCCTCGCCTCGTCGAGCATTTTCGTTCTTTGAAGTAATTTTTTCATAACAAACTCCTTATCTTGCAAACATTATCTTCTCGCTGTTGAACATATGTCTGAGCAGCAGCATTCCGAGCGCGGACACAATGATATTCATGCAAACCGTAACTGCGATATGCAGCATATCCGCCGATCTCGAGAAGATACCGATCAGACTCTGAACCGAGTTGAGCACAGGTATCAGATACCAGTATATCTCGGCTTTTGCCTCGCTCGAATACATAGACGAGAACCCTGCGAACATTACGATAAGCATTACCGGCAGAACAAGCGTTGCTGCCTCTTTGACTGTCTTTGCATATGCAGACAGCACCGATATTATTGTAATAAACAGAATAACCGTCGAAAGAATAATGATTATAAGCCCCGCATAGTCTGCGGCGGAATATCCCGTAAGCGACATAGACATACCGCTGCTTCCTTCCGACGTATCGCCCATCAGCGCAGGCATTGAAAGAATAGTTCCCACGCAGCTCGAGATTCCTCCCATAAGAGCCATCAGAGACAGCGCAAGCACCTTGCCCAGAGCGATCTGTCCTCTCGGCACGGGTGTAAGCAGCATTGCAGCAAATGTGCCTCTCTCTTTTTCGCCTGCGATACTTTCGGGAGCAACAGCCATACAGCTTGAATATATAAGTATAAGCAGAAGTACCGGCAGTATCGAAGCAAACATCGTGCCTGTTGTGTCCTCATCGGTTGCTAAATCATACACGTTATTCTCCGTATCGGGGTTGATGTCGAATACGTTGCTGACACTCTGCTCCACCCGATCCAGAACAAGAGTTATCTTGCTGTATGCGGCAGACGAGGACATATTTGCCGAATTGTAATAGACCTCCACAGCCGGAACGTCTTCACTCTTACCCGAATAATTTGCAAGAACGCTGTCGAAGTCTTCCGGGAACACAACAAGAAGATCGGCTTCCTTTGATTTAAGCTTTTCGGTTACGCTGTCGGACTCACCGACGGCTATCTCGTGTACGCTGAACCCGCTCGTTTCGATAGTCTCTGCGGCAACAGAGGACATATTCACAACATATGTATCATATTCCTTGTCGGTCGCATCCTTCACCATATCCGAGAGAGATGTACCCATAATATTGTACATTACGAAAATCATAAGTCCCGGGAGAATAACCGTGGTGAAGAACAGTCTTTTGTCGCCCAGAAACCTCGCCATTTCCTTTCGGAAAATTACAAAAGCGCCGTTTTTCATACATTCTCCCCCTTCCTCTGTGAGTAAAGATCAAAAAACAGATCTTCGAGTGATTTGTCTTTCGTAAGCTCTCCGATACTTCCGCACATTATCATCTCACCGTCGATTATGATCCCCACTCTGTCGCATATCTTTTCAACAAGGCTGAAAATATGCGTCGAAAGTATAACCGTCTTGCCCTGCGCTTTGAGTTCGAGCAGATAATCCGTTACCACCTTTGCCGTGATAACATCCAGACCGTTTGTCGGCTCGTCGAAGATAATAATATCGGGGTCATGCACAACAGACATCACGATTGATGTTTTCTGCTTCATACCGGTAGAGAGATTGGCTGTCCTGACTTCGGCGAACTTATCTATTCCGAATTTTGCAAACAGCTGCGCCTTGCGCTTTTCACGAATATCATTCGGTATTCTGTGCATATCCGAAAAAAAGTCGTAGAGATAATTCGGAGTAAAAAACTCCTCCATCTTCAGCTCGCTTGTGAGAAATCCCATTTTTCCCCGAACCTTTTCGGGTTCTTTTACTACGCTTATACCGTCGATGAATGCGTCGCCGCTGTCGGGCTTTATGAGCGTGGCAAGCATACGCAGAGTAGTTGTTTTACCTGCGCCGTTAGGTCCCAACAGCCCGAATATCTCGCCCTCATACGCCGAAAAAGACAATTCGCTTACGGCTTTTTTGACTCTGGTATCGGAATTTTCAAGCTTTTGCTGTTTTTTTGAAAGCGTAAAGCTTTTCGTCAATTTCTCGACTTTTAATACTTCTTTCATTTCTTTCCTCCTCTTTTTGAGTTTCTATAATAAAATATATACAGATAAAGTAAATTTGTCAATACCAAAAAAATACATTGCATAGCAAAAGCGGCACACAAGATCACTCATGCGCCGCGGTGTCATTAAAAATCAATCTTTTTTCTCTATGCTTACCGTTTTCTTCGGAGCCGGAACGTCCGGATTGTCAATTACGGGAATAACCGGAGCCGAAACATTATTCGGAACGGGAACAGCCGTCTGCGGAATATTCATATCGGGAATAACGGGGGCTGCAGGTGTTGCCGGAACAACAGGTGCATTATATATAGGCGATGCAGGGATCTGATTCATCGATGTGTCGAATCCCGGTGTTGAGAATGCTCCGTTCTCCGGATTCATAACTCCGCCGAGAGGCTGACGCTG
>CADBRK010000233.1 GCA_902797065.1 uncultured Ruminococcus sp. | reverse complement strand
ATCCGCAAGAACCATCGCTGCGTCATTTCCGGATTTTATCATCAGCGCTGCAAGCAGATCATAAACCGTAACTTCTTTGTCAACAAAAGTCTGGAGTCCCGATATCGAACTGCCCGTTCCGATAAGCTTATCGAGAACCTCCTGTTTAATCATGACCTTTGTTCCCTTAATATCTTCGATCTGTTCAACAGTGACAATATATGTCATGATCTTTGTGGTTGAAGCCGGGAAAACCTTTTTATCCGAATTAATATCAACTACGACAGTATCGGTATCAAGATTCAGCAGATAAACCGTACTTGCCGAAAGCTTTTCATTTACCGTAAAGGTAGCTGCATCTGCGCTTATCAAAACACAGGATAATACTATTAACAACGACAACACAAGTGCTGCTGCTCGTTTGAACACCATTGTTTCTCCTCTTTTCTTTATCTATCAGTTAAGCTGCCGACCTACATTATTAAAGAGCATTCTTACTTCGGCTCGCAATCCTCTCAACAGCCTGTTTTCATTATTGTTGTATTCGTCCATAAGGCTTGCGGCGACCTCCTGCGCTTCCTGCAGGATACCGACATTTTCAGCAAGATCGGCAATCTTTAATTCGGGAAGTCCGTGCTGCCGTGACCCGAAAAAGTCACCGGGACCCCTGAGTTTCAGATCCTCGTCGGCTATGACAAAGCCGTCGTTTGTCTTGCAAAGCGCATTAAGCCTGCGTCTTGCCTCCTGCCCTTTTGCATTGGAGACAAGAATACAGTATGACTTATGCTCTCCCCTGCCGACTCTGCCCCTGAGCTGATGAAGCTGAGATAATCCGAATCTGTCGGCATTTTCTATCATCATAATTGAAGCATTGGGCACATTCACCCCGACCTCAATTACGGTTGTAGAAACAAGAACATCAATCTCTCCGCAGACAAATCTCTGCATAACATCGTCTTTTGCGGACGCTTTCATTTTTCCGTGAAGCACTTCGACACGGCGATCCTTAAAACTGCCTTTTTTAAGACTCTCGGCGTACTCAACAACATTAATCAGCCCTGTTTCGTTATTCTCAACGGCGGGACATACAATGTAGCATTGTCTGCCTTCATCTATTTGTTTTAAAAGAAAATTATATGCACGCAGCCTGATCGAGTCGTCTATAAGCATAGTATCGACTGATTTTCTCCCCGGGGGCAGCTCGTCGATAACAGAAAGATCAAGATCTCCGTAAATCATCAGTGCGAGAGTTCTCGGTATAGGCGTTGCAGACATTACCATAAGATGCGGATTCTTGCCCTTTGAGAGAAGATCAGCTCTCTGTCTGACGCCGAACCTGTGCTGTTCGTCGGTAATAACAAGCGCAAGCCGTGAAAACTCTACCGTCTCGGAGATAAGAGAATGCGTACCAACAATAAAATCGATCTCGCCGCCCGATAATTCATCGAGTATGAGCCGTTTCTGTTTGGCAGTCATGGAACCCGTAAGCAGTTTTACCCTTACGTCTGTATCTTTAAACAGATGTACAAACGTATCGTAATGCTGAGCGGCAAGAATCTCCGTCGGCGCCATCATAGCGACCTGATAGCCTTCTCGGATACAGGTATATGCGCACGCAGCAGCTACCATCGTCTTGCCCGAGCCGACGTCGCCCTGTATCAATCTGTTCATAGCTGTTTTTTTACGCGTAATATCGTTTATACAGTCATCTATCGCACGGCGCTGTGCGTTTGTAAGAGTATATGGCAGCAGCTTAACGAACTCTTCGGTATGATCGGCGGAAACAATGATCTCGGATTCCTTTTTTGCGACAGACTTCATTGAAGTAAGCCCGATAACCAGCACCAATAATTCCTCAAAGATCAGCCTTCGCCTTGCCCTTTTGATGTCCTCCATGTTTTTTGGAAAGTGTATTTTAGTAAGCGCAGATTTTATCCCTGCAAGATCGTATTTATATCTGATGTAATCGGGTATCGGGTCTACGATAACCTCCGGCAGCATAACTAATGCTTGTTTTACCGACGCTTCGATCTGCTTTGTAGTCAGCCCCGCAACCTGGCTGTAGATCGGGTGTATGACTTCGCCTACAGACGGTTTTGCAAAAACGGGGCTTAACATTTCACGGTATCCGCCGCCTTCGGTGATCTTGCCGTAAAACAGATATTCTTCTCCGGCTTTAAGCATAGAACTTATATATCTGTTGTTAAAAAATGTCAGTGTCAGATAACCCGAATCGTCGTAGACCCTCGTTTTTGCAAGAAGCCGCCCTCCGGAGATCCTTGTCTCGGAGACAGGCTGCATTACAACGGCTTTTATACATACAGTTTCTCCGATCTCTGCGTTTTCGATCAAACAAGGATCACTCCAGTCTTCGTATGTACGCGGATAAAAACGCACAAGGGCACCGACAGTGTCGATACCCAGCTTTCTGAAAAGCTGACCTTTTTTACTGCCGATGCCGTT
>CADBRK010000232.1 GCA_902797065.1 uncultured Ruminococcus sp. | reverse complement strand
TTGTTATGAACCCATTTTACCACACCTTGTTGTGAAATGCAATAGAACATTTTTACAAAATATTCAAATATACGTTTCTTACAATTTTGACATCTTATTATACTTCTTTTTATGCATTTCGACGTTGTTTTCGAGCTATTTATGGTTAATTTGTGAATTCAGAGACCGACATTCGTTATTTTTCACTATATTATTTTGATATTATTTAGAATTATGCTGCATAACGACGGAGTATTTTAAACTTCATTTTTCTTTAATTGTAAATTTTCTCAAAAAAATTACAATAACGATATATTTTACCTTTAACACTACGGGCATTCGGTACAAGGATTTTCCCTTAAACCAACAAAAACAAATGAAATTCTTATTATAGTTTAGTTCATAATAAACATTATATTGATAATCAATTCATCATTTTAGTGTTCCTCTGTAACTATTTTTGTGCATTCATACGATTTTCATCATAAAAAAATAGTTATATTTTACAAAATACAACAATTCTTTGTTATTTTCTGTTTTTTACGCATTCAAATAACATGTTTGTAATAAGTATTATGTTTCTTCAGGTAAGCCGAATACATCGATTGACTGCCGGCTTCTTTTTCCTTATAATAGTATTATCGTTGTATTGAGGAGCTTTTAATAATGAAAACTGACGGAGAACGAAGCAACAGGCATAACGGCCTTCTATATAAAATATCATTTTTTGCATTTTTGTTCGTGCTCAGCGGCATTTACGGCTTTATTTATGAAGTAACAGATTGCCGTTTGGATTTAGGGTACTTTGTCAAGCGAGGCTCCACATTCGGGCCGTGGATCCCGATCTATGCATTCGGAGGTGTGATTATTTATCTTTTGTCAGACAGACTCAAAAAGCATCCCTCTGCGGTATTCCTTGTGAATTGTCTTGCTGCCGGTACGTTGGAGTACATTACCGGGTATATTCTTCTGCATAAATTCAACATGCGGCTGTGGGATTACTCAAACGTTCACTGGAATTGGTTTAATATCGACGGTATAATATGTCTGCGTTCGGTATTATTTTTCGGTATATCGGGATTGATATTGATCTATTTGCTTGCGCCTTTCATAAAACATATACTTGACAGGGTAAATTTGAAGGCTGCAGCCTCTGTCGGAACTCTTTTGTTGGCAGCTTTTGTTTCGGATATTATTATATACAGAATATATAATTGATTTGCGGCACAGTAATCTACCTACTGTGCCGCTTTCTATATATAATATGTATTGTATCTTATTTTATAATGCTTGTGCCGTCCATCTCTGCAGGCTGAGCAATACCCATGATCTGAAGCATCGTCGGAGCAATATCGGCAAGTCTGCCGCCCTCTCTGAGTTCGCACGGATAACCAACAACACAGAACGGAACAGGGTTCGTTGTATGAGCGGTGAAAGGTGCGCCGTCCTCGTCGAACATCTTGTCTGCATTTCCGTGATCGGCAGTAATGAGCGATACGCCGCCCATCTTTGCGATAGCGTCTGTAACTTTGCCTACGCATTCGTCAACAGCCTCAACAGCCTTTACGGCAGCTTCAAATACACCTGTATGACCGACCATATCACAGTTTGCAAAGTTGAGTATGATCATATCGTACTTGCCGCTCTCGATTGCTGCAACGCACTTATCGGTTACTTCATAAGCGCTCATTTCGGGCTGGAGGTCATATGTAGCTACCTTCGGGGAATTGACAAGGATTCTGTCCTCGCCGTCGTAAACCTTTTCAACGCCGCCGTTAAAGAAGAAGGTTACGTGAGCGTACTTCTCGGTCTCGGCGATTCTGAGCTGTGTCTTGCCCAAAGACGACATATACTCGCCCAATGTGTTGGCAAGCGACTGGGGCTTGAATGCGATAGATACGTTCGGCATTGTAGCGTCATACTGTGTAAAGCAAACGAATTTAAGCGGGAACATACCGTTTCTTCTCTCAAAGCCCTTGAAATCGGGATCAACAAAAGTTCTTGTGATCTCTCTTGCTCTGTCGGGACGGAAGTTAAAGAAGATCAAAGAGTCGTTCTCTTTTACCGTGCCGTTCTTGTCTGCAACTATCGGGATCACAAATTCATCGGTAACACCGTTTGCATACGATTCCTCGATAGCTTTAACGGGATCGTCAGCCTGAACGCCCTCGCCGTATACCATAGCGGCATAGCCCTTCTCGACTCTGTCAAAGTTGTTGTCTCTGTCCATGGTGTAGTATCTGCCTGCAACGGTTGCAACCTTGCCTACACCTATTTCTTTTGTTTTCTCAACAAGCTCTGCTACATAGTCTCTTGCGCTGCTCGGGGGAACGTCTCTTCCGTCAAGCAAAGCGTGTATGTACACCTTTTCAAGACCGTTCCTTTTTGCAAGTTCAAGCAGCCCATAAAGATGAGTATTATGGCTGTGAACGCCGCCGTCAGATACAAGACCCATCAGGTGAAGCGCAGAGTTGTTTTTTTTGCAGTTCTCTACGGCTTCCATAAGTACGTCATTCTTAAAGAAAGCGCCGTCCTTTATAGACTTGGTAATTCTTGTAAGCTCCTGATATACAACGCGGCCTGCGCCCATATTGGTGTGACCTACCTCGCTGTTGCCCATCTGACCGTCGGGCAGACCAACATCCATGCCCGATGCGCCGATCTGAGTAAGCGGGTTCTCTGCAAAGATCTTATCAAGTCGGGGTGTATTTGCGGCAGCGATGGCATTACCCTCGGGAGGCGCAATACCAAAGCCGTCCATAATTATTAATATGATAGGTTTTTTCATAATAAAAACTCCTGTCTATTAAACGCTTGCAGCCTTTACGATAGCAGCGAACTTTGCTGCAACAAGTGAAGCGCCGCCGATGAGACCGCCGTCAACGTTCTCTTTTGAAAGCAGTGAAGCTGCGTTGCCGTCGTTCATGGAACCGCCGTACTGGATAGTCATACCGTCTGCGATCTCCTGACCGTAAAGCTTAGCGATCTCTGCACGGATAAATGCGCAAACCTCTTCTGCCTGATCGTCTGTAGCTGTTTTGCCTGTGCCGATAGCCCATACAGGCTCGTAAGCTATAATAACGTTCTTAACGTCCT
>CADBRK010000231.1 GCA_902797065.1 uncultured Ruminococcus sp. | reverse complement strand
GTTACTGGGCGTCTCGTATACCGTTACACAGCTTATCGGGTAACCCTCGTCCTTGAACCTCATATAGAAATATCTTGCGAACTCCTCTGCCGTCGGGCGGAAGTTCACCTCGACAACGGCGAACGATTCTTCTCTGAGCATTTCGAGCAAAGCGGGCTTCAGACTGCCCCTTTCAACTATAAGCTTATGGTCAAGCTCTTCGGTGAGCGTACGCAGAAAGCCCCTGAAATCGCCGAAATCCATTACCATACCTCTGGTCTGACCGCTCTCGCAGACTGTATTGCTTTTTATCTCGGCAACGACTCTCCAGCGGTGACCGTGTATGTTGCTGCATTTGCCGACATAATCTTTCAGAAAATGTGCGCTGTCAAAGCTTTCTTCGGTACAAAGTCTGTACATAGGCAACCCCTTTCAAAAAAAGCAGACACATCCGTGCCTGCTTTTATCTTATGATATAACAATTAATATAACAACATTATTATCTCAAAAAATGCAGTCCCGGTTTTGTTTAACGACAGGAAGGTACAAATGAACTGTCATCATACAGTATACAACCGAACCGAGGCATTGTCAAGCGTTGAGGAGAAATAATAACTTATTATAAAATCAATCTTCGTATTTAACAGCCTTGTCAAAGAGTTCTTCAACTTCCTTTGACGGAGCTTTTGTTATAAGCGTAACAACAACCGCTGCGATAAGTCCGCAGATGAATGCCGGGAACAGCTCGTAAAGTCCGAAATCCGACAGGAATATGATCCAGCAGATGTCTACAACCGTACCGACTGCAATACCTGCGATCGCACCGCGGAAGTTAAAGCGCTTCCAGAACAGACTGAGTATGATCGACGGTCCCAATGCTGCGCCGAAAAGCCCCCATGCGTTTGTTACAAGGTCCATGATCGAGCCGCTGTTCGGGTTTGATGCAATAACAAGCGCAACGCCCGATACCGCAAGAACAACAAGTCTGCCTACCCAGAGCATCTCTTTGTCGCTTGCCTTGTTTTTACGGAAAACAGGCTTGTAAACGTCTGCCGCAAACGAAGAAGAAGCAGAAAGAAGCTGGCTGTCTGCCGTACTCATTGAAGCCGCAAGAACTGCCGAAAGAAGTATGCCCGAAATAACTCCGGGGAAGATTTTCCTTACCATCGTGATAAACACGAGAGAATTCTTTGCGGTTTCTTCGTCAAAGCCGAGGAACATTCTGCCGATCACGCCGATAGCAGCCGCAAAGATTACGATAAACACCGTCCATGTGATACCGATAACAGATGATTTTTTCATCTCCTTCTGTGAACGGATAGACATGAACCTGATTATGATGTGAGGCATACCAAAGTAGCCGAGACCCCACGCAAGACCGGAAACTATATCTTTCCAGCCTGTCATTACATTAAAATAACCATCGGGTATTTCTGCTGCTGCGCCGTCCTTAATCATACCCAGTGCAAATGCCGGAGCTATGAGCATTCCGCAGAAGATAAGCATACCCTGGAAAAAGTCCGTCCAGCATACAGCCGAGAAACCGCCTAAGAATGTGTAACCCACGATAATGAGCGCCGCAAGATACATCGCAAGCTTTGCGTCAATGCCTATTACCGTATTGAACAGCGTTCCGCAGGCTTTAAGGCTCGAAGCCGAGTAGACCGTATATGCCATCAGGAATACAATAGCGCAGAGTATCTGCAAAGACTTCGACTTTGACAAAAATCTGTTCGTGAGATACTGCGGGATCGTGATCGAGTCGTCGGATACGATCGAGAACTTGCGCAGACGAGGCGCTTCTACAAGCCAGCTGATCGTGTAGCCTATCGCTAGACCTATCGGTATCCACACCTGACCCATACCAAGTGCGTAAACCGACGTCGGGAGTCCCATAAGTACCCATGCGCTCATGTCGGACGCTCCCGCAGACAGAGCCGTTACCCAAGGACCCATTTGTCTGCCGCCAAGGAAGTATGATTTTTCGCCGCCGCTTTTATTCTTGAAAAAGAAAAACACGCCGATTCCTACCATGAACAGCAGATATACAATGAATACTATAACCTCTGATATTTTCATTGAAATATCCTCCTGTAAAATATACTTGTATTACTTCCGAAAAAGATAATACAGCCGCTTTTACATTTTAACACAAAAAATCACTGCATTAAACCTTATTCACAAAAATTTTACATTTATTTTATAAAAAATGCGAACGATTTTTTAGACCGTTCGCACAAAAATATATGAAAATATTTATCTGACCGCTATCAGAACATACTGACGCGACGAATTATTGAGGTCATACTGTATATCCCCCGTTGTTGTATGGGTAATGATGACCGTACTGCCTGCAAGCTCGATTCCGCCGCTGCCGCCTGTTTCCTTTGCGCATACAGCGGAATATATCTTATTCACTCCGCCCATATAACACGCAGGCGGTTTTTCGACCGCATAGTACAAAACGACAGACGGCGCAAAATCGAGCGTTACCTCTCTTTCGGCAGCGTCCGTGCCCTGAAGCACTCTTATTATATATGTATCTCTGAGCTTATCGCAATCGCTCCTTGTAAGGTGCATTGAATTATCCTCAATATGATCTCCTACTGTGCTTTCCAATGCGGCGTTGTCGTGGTTAAAGTCCGCGCGAACAGGTCTGTCGGTGCTCGCCCATAGGTTGAGTCCGAGTCTTTCTGTTTTTAATCCTGACGGCATTATGATACCTCCCCGTTAAATCTTTCAAAATCCTGCCATGTCATATCCATATCGTCAAGCTCCCCGAATGTGAGTCCGAGAGCGTCCAGACCGCCGAAATCTATCGTTCTGAAATCCACCGTGAAAGTCAGATGATACGGCATGAACATTTCTGCTCGTTTAATTATATAGTCCTGCCGGGTACGGCTCAGAGTCTGATCGAGCGAGCGTATATACACAAAATATCCCGACGGGTCCTCGATTATCCCGCACTCAATACCCAGACTCTCAAAGAAGTGACGTATCCCTTCAACAGTATTGTCGTTTGATGTAAGCGTCAGCATACTGCTTATCAGTTCACGTCTTTTTTCAAGAGTGAGATCATCTCTTGCGGATCCGGTAAGGCGTTCATAGAATTCAAGCCCTCTGTTCTCCGCCGTGGAGAGTACGCATTCTTTTGCGATCTCGTCTGCCGTTTCCCTCAGAACTTCGAGCGCTTCGGCATAGCTTTGGTATTCTTTATATACCGTACTGCCGTTGTTAATAGTATAAGCCTTGACGGGCATTGTCATCAGGAGCATTTCTCCGAGTGTATTCATCAGATCGCCCCCCTTTATCAGCTTCGGTGCGTTATCGACAGCGAACCCTGTACGGCTATGCAGTCGTCGTCGATCTGTCTGTCGGAGCAGCGCAGTGTGTCAAACGTGTAATTCTTTACGCCCTCGGCGTGCTTTATGTACTCTCCCACGTCCGAAAGATAAAAATTCTCTCCTGCGCCGATAACCGAGAAGAATTCCGAAATCGCATTTATAACGTTATCCTCCACGGTATCGGTACTGTAACCGCTTTGCGCCGTGACGTCAATATCTATATCCACGGGAACACCGATCAGCTCTCCGACAGCTATGTCTACGTTGATCTCTCTGAGCGAATCAAGATGGTTTTTCACACGTGCTTTCAGCGCAGCGTCCGCATTGCCCTCGTCATCGCAGATGTATATATCGAGAGTGCCTGCGCCTCTCACACCTGCGGCAGCGCCGACTGCGTGAACGCCCTCTACCTCAAGTGCGCTCTGAATGTAGAACGCTCTGTTCGTACCGTTTGGTATATTGACAAAGCTGTCGAGCACCCGACGTCTGAGCTGTTCGTCTGTTTCGTCGTCGCTGCCGCCTGTGAACATATACTCATTGACCGCGCTCAACAGAGAGTCAACAGGAGTGACAATAACGCATATCTCGTCTGCGGCGGCATTTCCGTCCGCGCCTGCGGTGAGTGCCTGAGCTTCGCACGTTACACCGAGTCTGCCCGCAGCAAGAAAGCCTTCCTCGGTTGTTGCAAATCTCCGGGCGTTCTCCCCTCTTGTCGAAACAACCGTACCCTCGGGAATGACAATATCGTAGTCATGCACAGCGTCAAGGAAGAATTTTACATCTCCGACGGCTTTTGTTCCGCTTCTTCTGGTAATACCTCTCTGCAGTGCGTGCCTGTCGAGAAATTCGCCCTCTGCCGTATCGGGGAACATCTGCCGTTTTATATATTCGTACTCCGCCTGCAAAGCGTACACCTCGCCTGCAAGCACTCTCATTCTGATACCTATATCGGACGAGTCGTCGGGAGATGTACCCGTTCGTTCCTCGTATTTTTCCGTCATGCGTTTAAGTATCTCGTCATATGTTTCCATTGATCGTAACCTCCGTATTCATACTCTCGCCGCCGAAGAAAACCTCTGCGGTGATCGTGACGCTGCCGCCGTCCCACTCTGCGGCGACTTCGCCTATCGAAATTTCCTTCTGCCCCGACACAGCGTCCATAACAAACATACGGACGTCGGGTTCGTTCTCCGAGAACAGATAATCGTGATCCGCCCCGAACTGCCTGTTATAAGCAAAGCTGCCCTTTTCGGTGAGCAGAGAGAACCTCACCCGCTGGCAGGCTTCTTCTATCGAATGTATGCTCACGGTATGACCCGTACCATCGAGAAAGAAATCTCCGTTTATCACATATGTATCCATTATACTTCATCACCGCCCGATTCAAATTCTCTGCCGTTTATCAGCACTCTGCCGTCGTTTTTCAGAACAATGCTTGCGCCGCCCGACGAGTACAGCCCGATCTCCCCCGGAGAAAGCTCTGTCGGCGGAGTTCTGCAAACTCCGAGTATATAATTTGTATTGCCTATCTGAACCGACAATGCTTTTTCACCGTGCAACGGCGCATAAGCTATCCCGAAAGGCGCAACCGTCTCGCCCGATAAGGTATCTGCCGAAGTCACGGAAGCGGCGATCTTTTCGCCCGATTCCGATATAGTCTTTGGTATCCACATTAATTCTCACCTCTTGAAGAAAGCTTTACCGATGTCCGCTCGCCGCTGCTGTCATTTATATATTTAATTTTCCCGATATAAAGCTTCCGCCCGATACACCTCGGCGCATTCACGCTTGCCGGGTACCCGAGAGTATTCAGCAGACATACGTGGCTTTCGAGCGTAACGCCGAACCCCTTATCGTTTGACGATCTTATGATCCTGTCTGCGTCGCTCAGCGTGCCCGATGAGCTTTCCGGGAGATTCAGACACCTCACCCGTTGAAAATCCGCCCCGGTGATTTCGGGGTTCTTCACGCTTGCGCAGTATCCTTTTTCGTCGTAAACATCTATGCGTGTTATCCTGCCGTACCTGTTGTCGGAGATACTTATCTTCCCGAAAGGAACGCCGCCGTCATTATCAAAGCAGACAGTCTTATCGTCCGAATACATATCGGTGACGATAACGCCCCTATGGTCAACCCTCGGAGTCGTTCCCAGAAACTCGCTGCAGAACCTCTGCAGCACTTTGTAATGAGAGCTGCCCTTTCTGATATTCAGCGTTCCTTTCCTCTCTTTTACCGAACTCCCCGAACAGATAAGCCCGAACGGCTCGCAGTGCCTTGCGGCGATCACATCAAGCGTCGGATCGTGATAAGTCATCATAGGGCATTCGCAGTCGGTAAGCAGACAAGCAAGGCTTCTTGCATACACTGTTATATATTTACCCTTGCCGTCCATATCAAAAACTATCTCGTCTGCGATACCTGCGAATAAAACATCTCGTTTTGTTACTGCGGTACGCACGTCGTACACATCGTCGTCAAGCAGATATATCCTGTCAATATCGGGGAAATCCTCTCTGTACGCAAATACGGCTTTCAGACTGTCACACGGTACGCCTGCCTCCTGCTCGACAACTATACTCAGCGGATCGTCGAAGAATTCGTACACGATGCCGATCTTAACGGCTGTTCTCATCTCAGCCGCACCTTCTTTCCCTCCGGCGGGAACAGTATATTCCGTATACCGGTATTAAGCTTAACCAGCGTATCAATGCATACTCCGCACCTGTACGCAATATCCCAGAGAGTCTCGCCCTGTCTGCAACAAGTATAATTATTGCTTGTGATCTTCTTTGCATAGCGGTCTTCCGCAGTGCGGAATTCAAACTCGATCGTGATAAGTTTCGCGTGCACCCCTGCCTTTGCGCTCAGCTTTGTGATAACAGCCGTATATACGCCCATTCCGGGTATGCAAAGCTTCTGTGGAATATTCTTTATCTGCATACGCATAAGACGTGAATACATCTCAAAGCAGCCATCGCCGTAAAGCTCGCCCGTACCCTTAATGACAGACGGTTTTTCGATGACCCTCTGCATGACTGTTCTGTTTTCCGTGTCCGAATACTCATTGATACCTTTGTTGTTTATCACGGTCAGCTCCTTCGGGTTATGTCTGACCGTCACACCTCCGAATCTCAGAAGCGAATACATATTATTCCTCCTCGCTCACGCAGTCAAGCGTTCTGCAGTACCGCCTTGACTGCCTTTCGTACAGTTCCGACAGATCGTCTGCATACATATCTGCAGCGTCGGACTCGTTTGTAATTTCCCGATTATCCGAATTATCCATAGTTTTTCCTTTCGCCCCTCCGCCCTCCCGAATATTTTTATTCCTCGCTCAGATACCCCACAACAGTCAGCGTACTGCCGTAAGGTTCGTCGCTTTTCAGTACGCTGCACCGTCTAAGGCAGAACTCCTCGCCGCCTTTGGTGATACCCATATCAAAAAGCCCGTAAGACGCAAGCAGATTTCCGAGTCCGCCTCTCACTCCGTACAAGGTGATCGTGTACTTCACGCTGTCATAGACAACGTCCTCTGGCATATCGCAGAACACTGTATAGATCGGGTGTGGCATGAACTCCGTCACGGGCATAATATCAAACACCTCGGCGTTGATAAACAGCTCATCATCGCCCCCGAACCCGAAGAATCTTATACTCACGCCGCCCGAATCCTCATACGGCGTACAGAACGTCACCCTTGAAACATACCCCATAGCGTTCCGGTCATAATCAAGCTTTGAGACGTTAAGCTCTCTTGTACTCACCGACGACGAAATAAGCTTCGCCGTACTTTCCGCTATACGCATACACTCCGAGAGGTCATTGTCAAACGGAGAGTACACATCTGCGGCAATATACAGCATGCCTGCCTTTATCTTCTCGGGATAAACATATACCTTGCCGCCGCTTACGGGTCTGTCTGCTTTGTCGTGGCGATAACCGTACACCGCATTGACTCCGTTTTGCGTAAGAACCGATATTATCGCCGCTATTGTATCATTCATCGTTATCCCCTCCGCTTACGCATCTGAGCACCGCCCTGCTGTAAAGGTACTCTCCTCTGTGGACATACATCTCGCCCCTTGTGACGACATACCTCTGCCCCATAGCTTCTATAATCGTGCCGTATCCCATTACGTCAGCACGGAACGACGCTTCGCCGATAAACAGAAAATACCCTCCGTCAAGATAGCCGTCCGCCTCAAAGCTTCCGCCGACTGACGCTTTGTTCCTGTAATTGAGCGGCTGTATGAACCCCTTGACGGAGATCTCGCTGCCGTATTTCGAGATCGCCCTGCATTTTGTACCGTATCTTCTAATCACACCTGTAATTACGTCTTTGTACAAAGCTCTCAGTCCTCCCGAAAATCATTTCGTCGGTCATAATAAGATCACCGATAGCCATAAGCGCGTCGCAGTATACGGAATACGCCTGATCGAGCGACGCTTTGTTGTCGTTCACGGTAAGATCGCCCGCTTTTATCCCCGTAAGTTCACCGTTTGCGCAGATAAGCTTCCTGTAACGGTAAAAGGCAAGCGCTGCCGCCGCCGTTGTTACACGGTGACGGTAACGTCTGCTGTCATAGTCGGGAATAATAATGTCTTTTATATCGGCGATACTCTCATACACAAGGTATTTCCATCTGTTCGCCTGTTCGCCGTCAAGCTCCGCCATAGCGGTAAATTTCTTGAAGACCGTGTCAAAATTCATGTATTACCCCTCCGCATTATCACGAAACGGTGAGAACCTTTGAAGCTCCCGTAAAGATCTTCGAGAATCCCGCAATACAGGAGATAGCCGCGCGTTCAAGCTGTCTGTCGATCAGCTTATCATACTCCGTGCATACGTCGCCGGCGGTCACCATTTCGAGCGCATAATTCTTGTCAAGACCGATAAGCGAACCGGAATCCATGCTCGGCACGTGGATAAGATTAGCCCCGAGAGGAGTTATCATCTTGCCCGTTGCGTGGAAGGAATTGCCCGCAATAGCGTCCTGCATCTGAGTCATGTTGAGCATAGC
>CADBRK010000230.1 GCA_902797065.1 uncultured Ruminococcus sp. | reverse complement strand
GGTACCCGGTGCGGCTGCTGCCAAGCCATCTGTTAAGAGAGTAACAGAAACTACCGGCACTGCGCCCACGGACAGAATAGATTTTGTTCAGAACGATACTATTGTTCCGATCATGGATAATCAGTGGTGCAAGTTCTACACCGACAAGCGCTGGGGCAGAACGATCAAGGTTATAGACGGAAAGATCATCCCGATCGAGCAGCGTGAGCTTAACATGTGGAAGAATCAGGCGAAGGTTCCGCAGAGCTTTGCAATAGAAGTGTTCAAGGACAGAAGTACGGGCAAGATATATGACTGCAAGATCTCAAAGATCAACGAAGACGGAACACTCACTCCCGCTCCCGAGGTTGCTCCGGCAGCTCCGTTTGTTCCGCCCACGGGCAGCAATCCCGCACCTGCCGAGGGCAGTGTAAATAAACCTGCAAGAGGTTATTCATGCGAGGTTACTACTTCCACTCTCAAAGAACCCAAGAAAGAGAGAATCAAATTTGAGGAGAACGAACACACCATACTCGTTCTTGAAAACGAGTTCTGTAAGTTCTATAACGATAAGAGAGCCGGAAAGACATATAAGATCATCGGCGGCATGATCGTTCCCATACCGCAAAAAGAGCTTAATATGTGGAAGAACCACAAGAGAACACCGAAGAACTTTGCTGTCGAGATAGTTAAGGACGATACGGGCGCAGATTACGATTATATCATCACAAGGACCGCAGAAAGAGAGAGCGCAGCTGTCGAGACTACATCTACAAAGACAAACGTTAAGCCCATTGCTGATGTATCCGGTGTTGACACAACAAAACGCCGCCAGAACGGCAGCCGTATGGCTAAGTGCGCAGTATGCGGCAAGGCATACAAAGAATCGGATATGTTCCTTGTTGATAACCACAACTTCTGCTCCGATTGTATCAGCAGCATAGTTAAGGAGAAGCTTGACGCAGCGGAGACAGATCCGATCAAGAAGACGATAGACGAGGTAGTCAGCGCAGACGAGCTTTTCTGCACATACTCAACGGTAACCAACTATCCGTATCTCGACGACGAGTTCTGCATCAATATATGCACGGTCAAGAGAGCAGCCGAAACGGGTGTTGAAAACACCGCAGTAACCACAATAGATGACAGAGGATCGTTCTTCGACGATCTGAAGAGATTCGGTCTTAAGAAGATCATAGTAAACAACGACAGAAGCCATATTTTTGAACCGCGTGACTTTGACGAGCACGTTAAGTCCGAAGGTTTGCTTGCACCGAAGCTTTACTTTAAGGTACTGTATTTCATGCAGGAGAAAGACGATGATCTCAGAGAGGACATCGCAGCTTTGTTCTTAGGTTCAAAGGTTTATACATACGCTCTCGATACCGATATTACCGAGATCACCGAGGAGAACCTCGACGAGTTCAAGCCGATCCTCATGACGGACGGATACACGAAGTTCTGCCCCGTATTTACAGACCTCAAAGAGGCAAGAAGCGTAGGTATGCCGCTTAAAGGACTCTATGAGCTTGACGCAAAGCTTATTGTCGAGAATACAGATTCAACACACTTTATTATAGACCCCGCATCGCTCGGATTTATTATGAATAAAACTATCCTTGCGGATGTCGATCCTAAATATGACAGAGACCGCAACCCCAAGGAATACGACGAAAGCAAGGCAAGGGAAGAAACAGCCAAGGCTAAAGCGGCAGCCGAGGAAACTCCGCCGGTTGAAGAAGCACCCGCAGCTCAAGAAGCACCCGCAACTGAAGAAGCACCTGCGGTTGAAGAAGCACCCGCACCCGCTCCCGAACCGGTGAAAAAGACTCCCGGCGAGATCACAATAAACGGCATTAAGGTATCCGCTCCTGTGTATGATACGGAAATACCCGAAGCGCCGCAAAGAAAATCGGTTTCTTCGGCGTTCATCATGCCTGATGATCCGAAAATGAATAAGCTGTCACCCAAGCCGGAGCCTGCTAAGGTTCAGGCAGCTGCAGCGCCTGCAGTACAGACGTCTCAGCCCGCGAAGATGCCTCAGAAGCAGCCGTCTGTCATCACAATAAACGGCATTAAGGTATCCGCTCCGCTCGTAGGCGCACTGCCCGAGGACGAAGAACCGCCGGCATATTCATCAAAGATGCCCGATACATCCGCTCAGTCTGCTGCCGGCAATGTTACTGATGCCGCAGGCGAGAGTGCATTCGATCTTTCCAACCTGTTTGACGCTCCCGAAGCCCCGAAGAAGCCCGAGGTCAAGAGGACGATTCAGATTCAGGCAGCGCAGACCAAGACGATCGCAAGAGAGCTTGAATTGGAGCATGATTTCTCCGTAATGAAAGTACTTCGTGATAAGCTCAACGAAAGCTACAAAACGCTTGCAAAGATGATCGTTGAAGCAGATCATATGTATGCGGAGTTTGACGCAAATACAAAGCATATTCTTATAGACGGCAATAACAGAGGACATATCTTCTCCGAGAAGGAGTTCGGTGAAAAGTCTGTCGAGAGCTTTGCAAAGAACGGATATAAAGTATATCTGCAGGAATACAAGAAGGACGAGATCTTCAACATGCTGTTCGAGTACAGACGTCATGGTATACAGGATCTTGTTCTTGACGAGACAGAGAAGTGGGTAATTATTTCTACCGATACCGTAGCCGATCTGATCGAGGAAAGAGAAAGAGAGTTTGTCAAGATACCTGTTACCAACCCCGAGCTTATGTTCAGCATGACTACGCTGTCTCAGAAGATGCAGTTCAAGTCTGATAAGCCCAACCGCAGAGAAGAGATCAACGCTCTCAGAAAGCTCATGATAAGAGGCTTCACAAGCGCGAAGTATATCATGCCGCTTGCCAAGGACGAAAACGGCGAGACACACCCGATCACAAGAGAGGGCAAAGACGGCGTTAAGTATGTTCTGGTATTCAGCGATGTATTTGAGATGAAGACGGAATTCGGCGAGAAGCTCGAAGGCGTAGCAGATTACAGAGTTCTCTCTTACAGAGATATTATCAGAGAATTTACTGTTCAGCCTAATACTACGGTCGTACTCAACTACGGTGCGCTCAGCTTCAAGTTTACCGACCAGAACTGCGACCTTATCAATAAGGTTATCAGCCAGTAATCAAAGTTTACTACCGGAATCACAGATCCTTTCATTAAGCAGTCCGTACACCTTGTGTGTACGGATCTTGCTTTTCCGGCGCAAAAAAATCCCCGCACCGGTGAGTGTGGGGATAAAAACATTAAACCATATTTTTACTTGCACTGATAAATTATCTCTCTTGCGAGGCTCTCGCTTATAGGTGTGGCAAAAACATTGTCTCCGAACTGCATTACACTTCCGATTCCGCTTTGCAGGACAAATCTCAGCTGACCGTTGCGTACCTTTTTGTCGGTATAAAGCTTTTTGACCAGCGCTTCTTTGTCGATATAGTCGGGTATGGCGATAGGGAGCGAGGCTTTGTACAGCAGAGAGATAACAGCATTGAGTTCGTCGTCGTTCATGTAGCCCAATTTTCTCGAAAGCTTTGCCTGCGCCACAAGACCGATCGCAACCGCCTCTCCGTGGAGGAGTCTGTAGTCGCTGACCGTTTCGATAGCCCGGCCGACCGTGTGACCGAGATTGAGTATTTCTCTCAGTCCGTTCTCTTTTTCGTCCTGCATAACGACGTTGTATTTTATGCGGCAGTTTGCTTCCGTCACATACTCGCACGCTTCACGATCGAATTTATATATCTTATCTAAGTTGTCAAACAGATAATAGAAAAGCTGGACGTCCGCAAGGCATGCGTGTTTTATCATCTCTGCCATGCCGTTGTACACGTGTCTTGTCGGAAGAGTTTTCCATGCCTCAATATCTATATACACTTTTTTCGGCTGATTGAACAGACCGATCAGATTTGTCGCAAGCGGTGTGTCTACGGCTGTCTTACCCCCGATGGACGCGTCCGCCGCCGAAAGAATTGTTGTCGCGTAATTTATGAACGGTACTCCTCTGCCGAATGTACCCGCAAGAAATCCCGCAAGGTCTGTCACTACTCCGCCGCCGACAGCTATAATGCAGCAGTCGCGCTTGTAATCTCTTTCAAGCAGGGCGTCCTCAAGAATTGCTTTGGTTTCTCTTGTCTTGCTTTTTTCGCCCGAAGGGAACGCGAACAGATCAACGATGTATCCTGCCCTGCCGAGCCGCTCCGCAATCGGTACGGCGTACAGGTTCTGCACGTCGCTGTCCGTAATTACAGCAAATTTTTTTATGTTTCTGACAAGCCCGGCTTTGAGATCCGCAACAAGCTTATCGAATAATTTGTATCCTATTTCAATATCGTAGCTGTTGTCTATAGTTTTTTTTAGTCCGACATTAAATGTGCTCATATGAAATGACCTCCTCGTTTAGATCTATTTAAAAATTATTTCGTTTTGCAGGTTTTTCATTATTTTATCATACTGCTGCCAATCGGGCATAAATTCCGTAAGCTGTGAGTAGAACGCTTTGGAATGGTTCTGATGCAGAAAATGCGTAAACTCGTGACACACGACAGCCTCAATGCACTTGGGCGGCAGCTGTATCAGATATGTGCTGAACGTAAGCACCTTTGTTCCGCTGCGGCAGTTCCCCCAGCAGGAGATCATCTTCCTGAATTTTATCTCATCGGGGAAGGCTATACCCTTTTTCCGGAACCTGGGGTATATCTGTCTGCACAGAGAGGTGACGTAATCCGTACATTCTGCTTTGATAAAGTCCTCGAAAACGGCTTTTTTCAGAGAGTGATCGGCTGTATCGGTTACGTACATTGTGATCGTGCTGCCGTTTATCTCGATGTGATTTCGCTTGCCACCGTATACTTTAAGATCGTACTTTTCTCCGACAAAATACAGATACTCGCCCGTGACGAACTGCTTCTCTTTGGGACGTGATGCGGCTTCTTTTGCCTGCTTGTTCAGACTCCTGATTATAAAGTCCTCGCTTGCACGCAGGAATCTGTCTATATCATTCTGAGAGGCACGAACAGGTGCGGAAACACGCACGCCCTTTGTGATGTGTACGGAGACGATGATATTCTTGATCTTCTTGTATGTAAGCTCGTACTCGATCTTTCTTCCGCCGATGTCGATTGTTCTCTTTTTTGTCGGGGAATTCTTCGCCGGAGCGTTTGATTTGTCCGCTTTTTCAAGCGCCGGAACGATCTTGTCAAGCTTTGAAACAAGCAGTTTCTCGATAGTTGCAACGTCGACATTCGGAGGACTCGATACGCAAAGACCTTTTTCGGGTGTGACTCTGACGTTTATGTTTTTAATGTTTTTTATCTCGTGGATGTACTCTATTTTCGTACTTCCTGCTCTGAGATTTCGTTTAAATGATTTCATATATTAACCCCCAACTTTAATCATACCACAAAAGCAGGAATTAGTAAACCATAAACTTTATTTTTGGCATTTTGGCAAAAAATCAATTGCATAAATAAGTTGAAATAACAGTTTATCCGTTTGACGGATATAGTTTTCCTTGATATGGACGCGTAAATGTGGTATAATATTATATATTAGTAAAGAGGTGCTTTGAATTGAAAATACTGTTTGTCTGTTCGGGGAATACATGCCGCAGTCCCATGGCGCAGGCTATGTTTGAAAAAATGTGCTGCGAGAATAATTTAACCGTGGAATGCAGGGGTGCAGGTACTCTCACTATGACCGGTATTCCCGCAAGTGAATGCTCGGTTGAGGTAATGAACGAAATAGGCATAGATCTGTCAAATTACAGAGCAACGTCGATAAAGGCGGTGCTGCTTGACGAGATAGATCTGTTCGTTCCCATGACGTACATTCACGCCATGACGCTGATGCAGCTCGGAGTAGAAAAGAGTAAAATATATTTGTTCTCACATGATATTACCGATCCGTACGGTCACGGCCTTGATGATTACAGAATTGCACGTGACGAGATCGCTTCGGAACTGAAAGGACTGCTTGAGTTTGTCAGAGAAAAACAATGAGATCATCATAAAGCCTATGGACGTCTCCTGCATACCCGAGCTTGTCGGAATAGAGAAAG
>CADBRK010000229.1 GCA_902797065.1 uncultured Ruminococcus sp. | reverse complement strand
GAACCTGCAGCTATCCTGCGCTTTCTTGACGGATTGATGACCGACGGCTTTGTTCTTTCCTCGGGCGTCATTGAGAGAATGATCGCCTCTATCCTGTCGATCTGTCTGTCGTCTATCTCGACGTCCTGGAGCTGTTTTTCCATTCCGGGGAGCTTTGAGAGTATGCCCTTCAGCGGACCCATCTTCTTGATCTGAGCAAACTGCTCGAGAAGATCATTGAAGTCCATCTGGCTCTTAGTGAGCTTTTCCGCCATTTCCTCGGCTTTTTTCTTGTCAAGCTTTTCTTCGGCTTCCTCGATAAGTGTGAGCATATCGCCCATGCCGAGTATTCTCGAAGCCATTCTGTCGGGGTGAAATATCTCGAGATCGTCGAGTTTCTCGCCCGTACCTGCGTATTTGATAGGCTTGCCTGTAACAGCCTTTACGCTCAGCGCCGCACCGCCTCTTGTATCGCCGTCAAGCTTTGTCAGCACTACGCCCGTAATATCAAGAAGATCGTTGAACGACTTCGCAACATTTACCGCGTCCTGACCTGTCATCGAATCGACAACAAGCAGTATCTCCTGCGGCTCAACGGCTTTCTTTATCTTTTCAAGCTCGCCCATCAGCGCCTCGTCTATATGGAGACGTCCTGCTGTATCGAGAATAACAACATCGTTGCCGTAGTCTCTTGCATGCTTGATCGCCTGCTGCGCAGTTTTTACAGGGTCCTGCGTACCCTGCTCGAATATCGGTACACCTGCCTGAGACGCAACTACTCTTAGCTGCTCGATAGCAGCGGGTCTGTAGATGTCGCAGCCTACGACAAGCGGTCTGTGGTTCTGCTTTTTGAGCATCTTCGCAAGCTTTCCCGTGTGGGTCGTTTTACCGGAACCCTGAAGTCCGCACATCATAATAATGCACGGCGGCTTGCTCGGGAAATCGAGCCTAACCTCTTCGCCGCCCATAAGCTGAGTCAGCTCTTCGTTTACTATCTTAATTACCATCTGCGCGGGAGTAAGGCTCTCCATTACATCTGCGCCTACGGCACGTTCCGTTATCTTACCCGTGAAATCCTTGGCAACCTTGTAGTTTACGTCGGCTTCGAGCAAAGCCATGCGAACCTCTCTCATAGCCTCTTTAACGTCGCTCTCGGTAAGTTTGCCCTTATTTTTAAGCTTTTTAAATGCATTGCTCAGCTTCTCGGAAAGTCCCTCAAATGCCACTGCATTCACTCCTTATTGTCAGAATTTATTCCTTAACACGTCGGCTGTCTTTATTATATCGTCTATCTTCTGCTTTATTTCGTTACAGCCTTCCCTATCCGCCAATTCTTCGAACACAAAGACCGCCGAACGCTTTATTCTATCTATATCCTCTGTCATCTCCTCAAATCTTGCGGCAAGACCTAGCTTCTGCTCCATCTGAGAAAGCGACGTTTCACATCTTTTTACACAGTCACGCACACCCTGCCTGCTGATGCCTATCTGTTCGGCTATCTCGCCTAAGGAACAGTCGTCGTTATAGTACATCTCGAACACAAGCTGCTGCTTTTCCGAGAGTATCTCCCCATAGAAATCATACAGATAAGCTATTTTCATGTCTTTTTCCATAGGTTCACCGCCCGCAGATCATCAGGTGCTGTAAAGCTGTTTACTTTACAGATGATATTATACACTGTGACGACGTCTTTGTCAATAGCCGATTTTGATTTTTTTGCAGCCGCCGTACATAATATGATGATCATTTATATGTCTTTTTCGGCAGTCTTACGATAAAGTGTATAATATCCTCGTCTGTCTCGACATACGCAACGCCCTTGTAGCTCTCCGCAATACGCTGTACGGTAGTAAGCCCCAGACCCTCGTGCTTGTTCTTGCCCGAGTAATTATAATCGAAGAAATGCGGCAGCTCGCTCATATCTCCGAAAAACTTGTTGGAAATATCTATGACGCTGCTTTTACCCTCGCTGTATATCTTTACATGAATACCGTACTCTCTGTCTTTTGAAGAACTCACTTCGTCGATAGCATTCTGCAGCAGATTGCCGATAATACGATTCAGCTCGTACGCCTCGGGCGCAAGACCTTTGAGATTATTTGTAATATCAAAGTACATATGTATGCCTTTGCTCTCCGCGTCGGAACGATATGCGTACATCATCGCGCTTATAGATGTGTCGTAGATCGGCAGCACCTCGTTTACGTACTCCGTTTCTGCAACCATCTTGGCGACATATTCGCGGCACTCGTCATACTTTTTTGCATCGATAAGACCGTTTATCGCATGTACATGAAGATTGAAATCATGTCTCTGCGCCCTTATCATCTTGATAAACGCCTCCAGCTCCGACTGGTGCTGCTTCTCCTGCTCGGTCACGTCGGAAAGAATGGAATATTCGACAAGGATTTTCAGCATTACAAAGCTTACGATAATATATGTGAACGAGAAGAAGAACTCAAGACCCAGGTAAAATACCGCCCTCTCCGTCTCCTCGATAATGCCCAGAGACAAATATATTCCGAGAACGATTATAAAAGTAAGCACGATAAGCGACATAAATATGATCGTTCTGTTATGGCGCACCTTCTGATCTTCGTGGTGGAAAAAGTCTTTTACCCATGCGCTGTTAAAGAAGGATATTTTCTGTATCCACAAAATAAAGAAGATAGCGGATATAAGAAAAAGATAAACGCTCATGTATATTATAGTCGACAGCGTACTGCCTTCGGACCTTAATCCGATAAAAGTAATGTATATATAATAATTTAGTATTATTATGGTACTCATTGCAAAAGTAAGCGTTTTTTCAAGAACGCCCTTCCTCGAAAACAATACTCTCAGAAGCGTCCAGACAACCATCAGCGCCAGCAGCGTTATATCCGCAAACTGACCGCTTGTAATGTTCCACAGGATATTACTGAACATCACAAAGCAGATTATCATAAAAAACTCTTTGAATGTAAATCGTGTATTGAGCCACAGCACAAGGCACATTATCACGCCGACTGTGAACGAAAATATAACGGACACCGCAAACTGCAGCATACTGTCACCGCCTTTTTTTAATCGGTTAATCAGCAACAGCCGCCTGCCCAAGCAACAGACGGCTGATCTTTATCAGAACTCGTTTTTGATACTGCGCAGAAACAGA
Organism: uncultured Ruminococcus sp.; assembly: GCA_902797065.1. GTDB lineage: Bacteria > Bacillota > Clostridia > Oscillospirales > Acutalibacteraceae > RUG592. Next base: position 1,942 of record CADBRK010000229.1, on the reverse strand, counting down.
CCCGAAAGCGCGTCGTCGGGAGCTTTTCTGCCGGCCATAACGTCGTTTACAGCCTGAACTATCGGCATTTCAACGCCGTATTTCTCGCACAGCGCAACCAGCGCTCTGCATGTTGCGACACCCTCTGCAAGCTTTGTATACGGCTCGTGCTTAACAAACTTCTCGCCGAACATTCTGTTCTGACTGAACTGAGAGAACAGCGTCGCTTCGTAGTCGCCCAGATGACACAGACCGTACGCCGAAAGCTCATTGCCGCCCATAGCTTTTATCAGTCTGCCGACTTCACGCGTACCTCTGCTCATCAAAGCGCCCTTCAAACAGCCGTAGCCGTAGCCGTCAAGCATACCTGCGGCGATACCGATAACGTTCTTTGCGGCTGCACCGACTTCGCTGCCGATAAGATCTGTACCGAAATAAAATCTGATAAGCTCGCTTGAAAACTCGCCTACAAGCTTCTTCTTCAGCTCTTCGTCGTCGCTGTCGATAACCATGCAGTTTGGTACGCCGTTTACAAAATTCTGCGGGTGTCCCGGACCTACCCATACGGCAACGGGAACATCGCCGAGTACGTCTTTGACGATCTGAGAAAGTCGGCAGCCCGTACTCTCCTCGATTCCCTTCATGCAAAGAACAAAGCTCTTGCCCGTAAGGTCGTACTTCTTTACATCAGCAAGGAACGATCTGAGCGCCTGGCAGCTTATCGATATAACGATCACCTCGGCGCGTGCGACTGCTTTTTCGAGGTCGGAAGATATTTCGAGCGATTCGGGGAACGTAAGCATTCCGTTGTTTCGTGTTTCTTTAAGTTCGATTAGCTGCGGAGCGTCGGCAAGACCCCACGACATCACATTGTGACCTGTCTTGTTGAGATACCATGCAATAAATGCGCCCCAGCGGCCGCAGCCTAATACAGATATATTCATATTATTGATCTCCTGTTTATTTATAATATCGTTAAAACGATTATACCATTATGCAGAATAAAAGTCAAAACTTTATATGTATTATAAGTTAAAAGTTTGTAAAAATCCCCCTGCCATAATGACGGGGGGATAATTGTGCTATTCAGAGTAAATTACTTTACTTTCCACAGTTCCTCAGCGTACTGGAGGATAGTTCTGTCGGAGCTGAACTTACCTGCGTTAGCTACGTTCATAAGGCACTTTCTGCCGAATGTCTCTCTGTCTGCATAGTCTGCATTGACCTTGATCTTAGCCTCAACATATGACGGGAGATCGAGGAGTATGAAGTAGTGATCGGGATGATGCCACGATGCGCCGCTTACAAGCGAACTGTGAAGCTCCGCAAAGCTGCCTTCGCCCTGTTTGCCGCCGTCGCTGAAAGTACCGTCGATAAGTGTGTCGATAACCTTCTTGATCTCGGGGTTGCTGTCGTAGATAGCTTTTGACGAATAAGAACCGTTAGCCTTAAGCTCGTCGATCTTCTCAACTCTTGCGCCGAAGATGTACTCGTTCTCCTCGCCTGCTTCCTGAGCGATCTCAACGTTAGCGCCGTCGTATGTACCGAGTGTAACTGCGCCGTTGAGCATGAACTTCATGTTGCCCGTACCCGAAGCTTCAGTACCTGCCGTGGAGATCTGTTCGGAGATGTCCGCTGCTGTAACGATCTTCTCTGCATAGGATACGTTGTAGTTCTGTACGAATACAACCTTGATCTTGTCGCATACATCGGGATCGTTGTTTACGAGGTTGCCGATGTCGTTGATGTACTTGATAATAGCCTTAGCTCTTGCGTAGCCCGGAGCTGCCTTTGCGCCGAAGATGAATGCTGTCGGCTGCCAGTTCGGAAGCTCGCCGTTCTTGAGCTTGAAGTAAATATCCATGATCGAGAATGCGTTGAGCAGCTGTCTCTTGTACTCGTGCAGACGCTTAACCTGAATATCAAAGATAAATGTCGGATCAAGCTTTACGCCTTCGTGCTT